>JANYBX010000515.1 GCA_025360615.1 Opitutia bacterium | reverse complement strand
GAGCTGGTCGAGATACGGCGCAAGGCCGGTTTTTTCGAGGTAGGCGGTCACGACGCGCGAACCGGGCGCGAGCGAGGATTTCACCAGCGGGTTCACCTTGAGGCCCTTGGCGACGGCCTTCTTGGCGACGAGGCCGGCGGCGAGCATCACGCTCGGGTTGGAGGTGTTGGTGCAGCTCGTGATCGCGGCGATCAGCACGGACCCGTGGCCGACGCGCGTGCCGCCGACTTCGGCCGACACGGTGGAGAGTTCCTCGGGCTTTTTGCCAAAGCCGTTTTCAGCGACTGGCTTGGAGAACGCGGTGGCGAACTCCTGCTTCATCTTCGACAGCTCGATGCGATCCTGCGGGCGCTTCGGGCCGGCGACGCTCGGGCCGACCGTCGAGAGGTCGAGCGCGAGATCGGACGAGTATTCGATCACGCCTTTTTCCGGGATGCCCCAGAGGCCCTGCGCCTTGTAGTAGGCTTCGTAGAGGGCAACGGCATTGTCATCACGGCCGGTTGCGCGGAGGTAGTTGGTGCACTCGGCGTCGATCGGGAAAAAGCCCATCGTCGCACCGTATTCGGGGGCCATGTTGGCGATGGTCGCGCGATCCACGACCGGGAGCGCGGCGGCACCGGGGCCGTAGAACTCGACGAATTTGCCGACGACCTTCGCCTTGCGCAGCGTTTGCGTGAGCGTGAGCGCGAGATCGGTGGCGGTGACGCCTTCCTTGAGCGCGCCCGTGAGATGGACGCCCACGACATCGGGCGTGAGAAAATAAACCGGCTGCCCGAGCATCCCCGCCTCGGCCTCGATGCCGCCGACGCCCCAGCCCACGATGCCGAGGCCGTTGATCATCGTCGTGTGCGAATCGGTGCCGACGAGCGTGTCGGGATAGTAAACATCGCCGGCGTTGAGCACGCCCTTGGCGAGAAACTCCAAGTTCACCTGATGCACGATGCCGATGCCCGGCGGCACGACCTTGAAGGTGTCGAACGCCTGCATGCCCCATTTCAGGAATTGGTAGCGCTCGCGGTTGCGGGAAAATTCCAGCTCGAGATTCTTCGCCAGCGCGTCGGGACTGCCCGCGAAATCCACCTGCACCGAGTGGTCCACGACGAGGTCGACCGGCACAAGCGGCTCGATGATCTTCGGGTTTTTGCCGAGCTTCGTGACCGCCGAGCGCATCGCCGCTAGATCGACCAGGAGCGGCACGCCCGTGAAATCCTGCAGCACGATGCGCGCGACGACGAAGGGAATCTCCTCCGTGCGCGCCGACTTCGCCGCCCACGTGGCGAGGGCCTTGATCGCGGGCTCAGACACGCGCTTGCCGTCGCAATTGCGCAACAGCGACTCGAGCACGAGCCGGATCGAGACGGGCAGCTTCTTCACGTTGAAGCCGGCCGCTTCGAGCGCGGGCAACGAGTAGAATTGATGCGACGCGCCGTTGGCGGAGAACGACTGGAGCGTGTTAAACGGATTGGGGAGGCTCACGGAAATTACGGAAGGCGGATTTCGGATTGCGGAGAGAAAGTCGCGTTACTTGGCCAGCACGGCCTTGATGGCGGCGAAATTGGGCAGGTCCTTCGGCGTGGGCGTCTGCTCGGAATATTTCACGATACCGTCCTTGCCGATGACGAAGGCCGCGCGCGCCGCCGTGTCGCCGACGCCCGCGAGCATCGGGAAAAGCACGCCGTAAGCCTTCGTGATGTCCTTGTTCAAGTCGCTCACGAGCGTGACGCGGATCTTGTTCGCCGTCGCCCACGCCTCTTGCGTGAACGGGCTGTCCACGCTGATGCCGATGACCTCGGCGTCGGGATATTCATCGCTGCCGAACTGCGCCGTGGCGTCGCACAGCTCCTGCGTGCAGACACTCGTGAACGCGAGGGGGAAGAACAACAGCACGGTCTGCTTCTTGCCGAAATTAAAGCTGAGCTTGATGTCCTTGAGGCCGGACGGGGTTTTGGTTTTGAGCAGAAAATCAGGGGCGACGGTTCCGACGGCGATAGGCATGGAGATGTGGGTTAAGGTTAAAATATTTCCGGCGGCACGGGTTCGCACGCAAGAGGGCGCACGCTAGACAGCGCGCGCCGGGCCCGGCAAATGGTTTTTCCCACTAGCAGCGGCATTTCTGGTTTCGCAACGCGGCCCATTAGAAACGCTCTTGCGCGGCCGCGCCGCGGGCCCGTTAACTTTCCTCTCACCGTATGACGCTCCTCGAAGACCTTCAATGGCGCGGCCTCATCGCCGATTGCACCGATCTGGACGCGCTCGCCAAGCGCCTGAACGAAGGCCCCGTCACGTTGTATTGCGGCTTCGATCCCACCGGCGATTCACTGCATGTCGGACATCTCATGGGGCAGCTCACCCTGCGCCGCTTTCAGCTCGCCGGCCACCATCCCCTCCCCCTCGCCGGCGGGGCGACCGGCATGATCGGGGACCCGGGTGGCAAATCCGCCGAGCGCAATCTGCTCTCCCGCGAGCAGCTCGACCACAATCTCGCCTGCATCAAGCGCCAGCTTTCCCGGCTTCTTGATTTCGAGACGTCGACCAATCCGGCCCGCCTGGTGGACAATGCCACGTGGACGAGCGGTCTCAGCTACCTCGATTTTCTGCGGGACATCGGAAAACATTTTTCGGTCAACGTGATGGTTGCCAAGGACAGCGTGCGCTCCCGCATGGAGGGCGACAACGGCATCAGCTACACCGAATTCAGCTATATGCTCCTGCAGGCGCATGATTTTTATCACCTGCGCCAGACCCACCATTGCGAACTCCAGATCGGGGGCAGCGACCAATGGGGCAACATCACCGCCGGCACCGATCTGATCCGCAAAAAGCTCGGCGTGCCCGCCTGGGGCCTCACTTTTCCCCTCATCACGAAGTCCGACGGCACGAAGTTTGGCAAAACTGAGGGCGGCGCCGTCTGGCTCGATCCCGAGAAGACGAGCCCCTACCGCTTCTACCAGTTTTTCATCAACACCGAGGACAGCATGGTCTCCCTCTACCTGCGGAAATTCACGCTGCTCCCCCGCGCCGAGATCGAGGTGCTCGAAGCGAAGCACACGGCGAATCCCGGCGCCCGCGAAGCCCACAAGGCCCTCGCCCGTGAAGTCACCACCCTCGTCCACGGCCAGTCGGCCTGCGACGACGCCATGCGGGCCAGCGAAATCATGTTCGGCGGCGGACTCGACGGCATTGGTGAGTCAGTCTTCAACGATGTCGTGGGCGAAATCCCCACCAAGGATCTGGAGCGCGCCAAGCTCGAAGCCGCCGGCACCCCGCTGACCGAGCTGCTCGTCCACGCGGGCCTGTGTCCCTCGAAAGGCCAGGCCCGCAAAGACCTCGAGGGCGGCGGCATTTATTTGAACAACATCCGCGCCACCGAAGCCGGCCGCGCCGTCACCACCGACGATCTGCTGTTCGGCAAATATCTCCTGTTGCGTAAAGGCAAACGCACCTACGCCGTGCTGCGCGTCGCCTGAACTGGATTACGGACGCACGATGGCCAGTTTCGGAAACCGACTCCGAAAGAACCCGTCGTCCTTGGTGGCGAACCGGGTCGCGCGGATCGCGGCATGGGCACCAATCAAAAAGTCGGCGGTCAACCGCAGGCGTTTGCCCCCGGCGCGGCGATAGCGGTCGTGAATTTCTCCGGCCAAGTTTGCGACGGCCATGTCTGCACTGTCAAAATGCACGCCAAGCCGGTCCATTTGCGCCTGGTGAGCCTCTGCCGTGGAAAACGCCGGCCGGGTTTCTGCCCAGACGATGTCACAGATCACGAGCCGGCCATTGGCGCGACAATCGGTCAACGTCTCCAGCCAAACCGCACCATCGGGTTCGCCCTTGGAAATCGCCCATAGCACTGAGCTGTCAATTGCGGTGATCACAATTCGCCGCGCTCATAGCCTCGCAATTCGCGCAAAATTCGCGCCGACGTTTTGCCGGGCTCAAAATCTTTGGCCGCACCCAGCGCGGACTTCATCGCATCCCCATCAAACTCATACTGGGGCTTGGCCCGGAGATCGTGCGCCTTCTCGTCGAACACCAATTTCATCCCCGGCTTGAGGTGAAATTTCCGGCGCAGCTTAGCGGGAATCGTAATCTGATATTTGCTGCTGACGGTGGCTTGCATGGCGAAAAGGTAAGTGGCGATGCTTGGTGGTCAAGCTTGGCGGGCGTCCTGCGTTCGAGAAGTGGGGCTGGAGCACCCACTTGGTTTTCATCGACACCCGATGGATGCGCGTTGGTCTGAGTGGCATGGTCCGTGCCGCCCCTGTTTCCACCCATGCGAGTTCATCACGCTGGCTGCGCACGGGCGAAGAAGGCTACCGGCGCATGCTGGAGGCGCTCGGTGAAGCCCGCCAGTCCGTGCGGTTCGAGACCTATATCTTTCGCGCGGACGACGTGGGAAATCGTTTCCGTGTCGCGCTCGAGGAAGCGGCCCGGCGCGGTGTCCGCGTGCAGGTCTTGCTCGACGGATTTGGCTCCAATGCCATCCCGGCTGACTACTGGCACGGGCTGCAGCAAGCGGGCGGCGAGGTGCGGATTTTCAATCCGCTCACGTGGAGTTCATTCGCCTTTCGCGATCATCGCAAACTGATGCTCGTCGATGACGCGCGGGCTTTCGTGGGCGGGTTCAACATCGCGATCGAATACGATGGCGATGGCGTGGAGCGCGGCTGGCGCGATCTCGGCATGGAGCTGAATTTGCCGAAAGCAGTTCACTCCCTCGCGCAGTCATTTGACGAAATGTTTGAGGCGTTCGACCTGCGCCATCGGTTGCTCCGCCGCATCCGGCATCCGTTGCGGCGTGCCATTCCCAACGCGGCGCCGGGCCCGGTTCTGCTGAGTGGTCCCCGGCTCGCGGGAAATCAATTTCGAAAGAGCCTGCTGCAATCGCTGCGACGGGCGAAACACGTGCGGATCGTCTCCGGGTATTTTCTGCCGGACTTCCGCCTCCGCCGGATGCTTCGGCAGGTGGTGCGCCGTGGCGGTCGGGTCGAACTGATGCTCGCGGGAAAAACCGACGTGCCGCTCACGCAGATGGCCGCGCGCGGGCTCTACGGCTCGCTCTTCCGGGGCGGCGTGAAAATCTGGGAATATCAGCCTCAGATCCTGCACGCGAAACTCGCCATCGTGGACGAGGCGGTATTCGTCGGCTCCTCGAATCTCGATACGCGTTCCTTCGGCATCAACTACGAGGTCATGGTTCGCCTCGATGATCCACGGATCGCGGACGAGGCGCGGGAAATCTTCGCCCTCGATCAAGGTCGCGCCATCGAGATCACCCCGGAGGTTTGGCGTGCCAGCCAAACGTGGTTCACGCGTTGCCGCG
The DNA here is from genome assembly GCA_025360615.1 of Opitutia bacterium. GTDB lineage: Bacteria > Verrucomicrobiota > Verrucomicrobiia > Opitutales > Opitutaceae > Tous-C4FEB. The sequence continues at coordinate 4,833 of JANYBX010000515.1, read as the reverse complement.
GGTTTCTGGCTCGCGTGCTCATCACGAAAATCGACCCGTGGCTGGCTCGGCGGCAACGGCGCAGGCTGTCCTGATTTCGGCCGGCCTGGGTCGGTTTGGTTGCGGGGCCGCCGTTTAAAAAAACATCGCTTCACTCAGCGCCACTTCCGGAGGGAGGATGCTGAGGGCGGCTTTCAATTCCGTGCGGCCGGTCCCGAAGTCCGCCTCGAAGCAGGCGATGCCGGAGCGGAAACTGCCTTTCCAGGAAAACGTTTTTTTGCCTTCGTAGTCGAACGTCAGGCTCAGCGCCGCGGCGGGAAATCCGGCGGGTGAGACACACGAGAACGCCGCGCGGTTCTCACCGCACAGGCCGATGCGATCCTTCACCCATTGCAGCAGCACGCGCGCCTCGGCGGATTGCTCGCCACCGTGCGCCACGGTCACGGCTTTCAAGCCGGAGCAGAGCACCTCTTTCGGATAGCGGCTGAGGAACTGGCCGAGCGACTGGCGCACCGGCAAAATCCGCGCATAGGCGAGATCGCGCACCGCCTCGGGATGCGGCCAAGTCTGCGTGACCGCCTCAACCGGCGCGAACGCACTGTCGAGCAACACCCGCCGGGCCCGCGTGAGAAGATAACGGTAGTCGGCGAGCCGCGCGGTGTCCGTGAAACGGTGCGCCCAGTAGTAGAGCGGCAGGTCGGTCGAGAGACAGATCGAGACTTGGTTCTCCAAAAATTCCCGCGCGGCCACGGGGTAACTGAGCGCCACGAACTCCACGCAGCGCGTGTCGCCCTTCGATTTTCCGAGGAAGCACTCGCCGTAAACTTTCGCCCGCAGCTCGGTCACGCCGGCATCGTCGCGCAACGGGCAGAGCACCACCACTCGGCTCGGGTAGCGCCGCGAAAATTTCTCCGCGGTCTGGAACTGCGCGACGGCATCCTCCGGCGTAGTGCCGAGGCCGAGATGGATGACGAAATTAACCTGCGTCGCCTTCGCATCGTCGGAAGCGGGCGCCGGGTCGCCCCGGGCGGCGGTGTCGGCCCACATTTTCGAAAGGCTCTTCGTGATCGAACCGACCGGCACCTCGATGCCGGGAAGCGCGTTGAAAATCGACGGCATGGCGGGAGCTCAGGGCTGGCGCCAGGAGTGATTTTGTTTCGCGAGCAGCGCGTCGGCACCCGGCGGACCCCACGAACCGGCGGCGTAGCTATCCATGCCTTTGCGACCTTCGGCTTTCCAGTGGTCGAGGACGGGGGTGTAGATTTTCCACGAGGTCTCGGCTTCGTCGCCACGAATGAAGAGCGTGCCGTCGCCGATCATCGCGTCCAGGACGAGGCGCTCGTAGGCCTCGGGCGTGTTGGAGCCGAAGGTCGTCGCGTAGCGGAAGCTCATCTTCACGGGTTGCGTGCGCGTTTCGAGGCCCGGGATCTTCGTGTTGAGAATCAGGCTGAGGCCTTCGTCGGGCTGAATCTGGAACGAGAGTGTGTTGGCGGCGAGATCGAGGCCGACCTCCTTGGAGAACAGCGTGCCGGGCGGACGCTTGAAGTTGATCGCGATTTCCGAGACGCGGCGGGCCATGCGTTTGCCGGACCGGAGATAAAAGGGGACGCCCTGCCAGCGCCAGTTGTTGATCGAGAGGCGAATCGCCGCGTAGGTCTCGATGGCGGATTCCGGGGCGATGCCGCCTTCCTGGAGGTAACCGGGGACAGCCTTGCCGGCCATCATGCCGGCGGCGTATTGTGCGCGGGCGACATCGCCATCGGCTCCGAGGTCGAGCGGCTGGATGGCCTTGAGGACTTTGACTTTTTCGTCGCGCACCGCCTCGGCGTCCATCGACACGGGCGGCTCCATCGCGGTCAGCGCGAGGAGTTGCATCGTGTGATTCTGGATCATGTCGCGCAGACAACCACTCTGCTCGTAGTAACCGCCGCGGGTACCGACCCCGACTTCCTCGGCGACCGTGATCTGCACGCTGTCGATGAAGTTGCGGTTCCAGAGCGGCTCGAAGATCGAGTTGGCGAAACGCTGCACGAGGAGATCCTGCACGGTCTCCTTCCCGAGGTAGTGGTCGATGCGGTAAACCTGATGCTCCTCGAAGACGGAGCGGATGGTGGCGTTGAGCTCGCGGGCGGAGGTGAGGTCCTTGCCGAAGGGTTTTTCGATGATGACCTTCGCGTGGTGCGACTGGCCGAGATATTTGCCGGCGAGTCCGCTGGCGCCGAGGTTTAGCAAGATCGGCGCAAAGACGGAAGGTGGCGTCGAAATATAAAACAACGTCTGCACCTCGCGGCCGATTTTCTTTTCGATCTCGGCGATGTGCGCGGCGAGGCGGTCGAAGGCGGGCTTCTCATCGTAGCCACCGGCGACGTAGGAGGTGTGCGGCGCGATGCGGGCCCAGACCTCCGGGCTCATTTCGCGGCGGGAGAATTCCTTGATCGCATCGGTCGCGAGCGTGCGGAATTCCTCGTCGGGAATCGGCTTGCGCCCGTAGCCGACGAGATAGAAGTCGGCGGGCAGCAGGTTGTCGTGGCTCAGGTTGTAAACCGCCGGGATGAGTTTTCGCGCGGTGAGATCGCCGGACGCGCCGAAGATGACGACGACAGTCGGCGGCGCACCGCGGTGTTTGCTGAGACCTTGCAGGAAAGGATGACGCGGGGAATCGGCCATAACGGGCGAAGTTTGTCCGCTTCCGCCGCGGGTGAGGCAAGGGGAAAGGGCGCAGCGCCGATACCCGGCACGCCTCCCTCCCAGGTAATTACTTTCCGGCGCGAGGGGAGAAACGCTCGTTCAACTCGAGGAACGTGGTGCGCGCTTTCTCAGTGCGGGCGACATCGAGACCGAGCGCGGCGAGTTCCAACGCCTCGCGCTCGAGGCCCTGCTCGAAACAAAGCTGGGCGGTTTGAACCATGAGCTCATCGGCTTCCGGAAAAAGACGAACTCCGGCCACGAAATGCACGAGCTCGTCGTGCGAGAGCCTCTCCTGTGCCCGCTGCCACGTGTGCAGAATCAGCTTCAGCACATCCGCACTTGGCGGCGGCTCGGCGAGGGCAGGCGCGAGCGGCGCGAGAATCGCGCTCACCTGCGCGGCGTCGAATCGCCCGGAAGGAGCAGCGGGCTGCGCCAGCGCGTCGGCATAGCGAAGCTTCGCCAGCTCGAATCGTGCGCCGGAATTGAGCGCATCGCCCGTGGCAGCGGCGGACTCAAGCAAGGCGCGCCCACCGGTGACGTTGCCATCCCTGAGTTCGATCAGGCCGTGCATTGCGCTGACACGGGGCGGCTCCTCCTTCTGATCTTTGGTTGCGCGCTTGATCGCGCGCCGGGCGGCGTCGCGCAACGGCACCTGTAACTCCGGCTGCCGGCGCCACGTTTCCAGAATCCATTGCGTCAACGCGCAGGCGATCTCCTCCTCAGTCGCATCGCGGACGACTGCAGCCGCGACCACCGGAGCTGGCGGCAAGTCAAAACGGACGGTCCAATGCGCTTGGGTTTGCTGACGGAATTCACCCACCTGCGCGTCGAGTTCGGCGAGACTGAGGCCGAAGTGTTGTCGGGCCTGCTCGTCGTCCATCCTCGGGCGACTCGCCACGGCACTCAGAAATCTCCAAAGGGCCTCCTGATGCCGGCCCTTGTCGGCAAACATCGCCCAAAGCCCGAACCACCGATTGGCCTCCACGCTCTGTGCGATCAATTCAACGTCGTCGGAGTTTGACCGGGCAGCGAACAAACCGGAGAGACCGGGCAGTGGCTTTTTCGACCTCGAGGCCGAGGTGCGCGTTTGAGAAATTTCCACGCCGCCGTCCACCGCCGAAATGCCGATTCCCGCGAGCGACAAAAGATATCCGCTATAAGCCCATGCCGGGCTAGGCCGCACCGCCCTCGTCGAAGCCAACCGCACCCTCGGCCTCGCGCTCGCCGAGGACGAGATCGACTACCTCGTCAAAACGCACAATCACCCCACCGCGATTTCCCCATTTCCCGGCGCCGCCACCGGCTCCGGCGGCGAAATTCGCTTTGATGAATCAACGCTCTCATCGTGGATGAAACGATGAAGTCCGCGCCGCCGGCAGATGCGCGCGCCTGCTGGAAGTAAAGTGTGGCGAAATCATGACCCATGAACGCACCGCCCACGACTGGACCCCGGCGCGACGTGCGACCTCCCATGGCATTCAGCGGCAATCGCAGCGTCGAAGACGGACGGTCGTCGATGATCGCCACCATCGGCCCACCGATGGCTGGGCGCAGCGCCGGGGGCAATTCCCACGCGAACAAGCCCACCTGTGCGCGGAGGAGCGCCACCCACTTTTCCGTTTCGGATTTTGAGCAGCACGAAAGGATTTTTAATCCCGGAAGCTCCGCATAATACCAGTGGAGCTTGGATACGCCGTCTTCCACGACGAAGGCGGGCAACTTCATCACCTCACCATCCGGCAGGGCCTCCTCCGCCCGCACCCGCTGCGGCATCGCCATCCAGCCCCAGAGCATCATCCCCAAAAAAATCCGTCGAGTGAGCGAGCGCATGGGTGCGGCCCTACGGCTGAAAGTGTTTCGGAAAAAGGGGCACGTTTTCGAAATGCCGCACCTCAGGCGCGCTTGCAACGGGAGCGCGGATTTCATCGTCCGCCTCCGCGCTCCTGCTTGTGCTCCCCGCCCCGCTCGTGCTCCTGCTCGTGCCCGCCGCCGCCAGCGCGACCTCGATGATGTCGAAGCGAAATGTCCGCGGCTTCTCCGCGAGCCCGCCGAGGTAGGCTTTGATCGCGCGGCGCAGAATGGCTTTTTTGCCAGAGTTCACGGCGTGATAGCCGGAGACGAGCGCGTGCGCCGCGCGGGTTTTCACTTCGATAAAAACCAGCACCT
>JANYBX010000395.1 GCA_025360615.1 Opitutia bacterium | reverse complement strand
GTGATCGAGCGTCCCCGCCATCCTTATACACGCGCCCTCGTCAGCGCCATCCCCACGCCCGACCCCGAAGTGGAGCGCACCCGCCAGCGCATCGTCCTCGCCGGCGATCCCCCGTCCCCCATCAACCCGCCCGCCGGCTGCGCGTTTCATCCCCGCTGTCTCTACGCCCGGGAAAAATGCCAGCTCGCCGTCCCGCCCCTCCTCGCCGACGGCCCGACGCGCGAAGTCGCCTGCGTGCGACTCGGAGAAATTTAGGGAATGTTGATTGGCCTGAATTCGCGGTTTCGCCCCTGCGGTTTTCCCGTCCTACCCATCCCCGGGGGTGACGCTGACTCGATGCCAGCGCCGGAACTGGCGGAAAAACACCGACGGCTTCTATGGCGCCGTCCTCCGTAAAGAGTAGAGCCGGTCTCCGACCGGCTCCTGCCTCCGACCGCGTTTCCCCTCATCCTTCGCCCTCGGTGCTCGCCGGTCCGTGAGGCAAGCCCCGTGGAGAAGGCCGCCCGCACCGCACCCGTCAAGGTTACGCGTCGCGGCCAGCTAACCAGCGTCGCGCGGCCCGCGCCCCCGGATTTGTCGTTTTGCCAATCTAATACCCCCGCCTTCGACCCTCACCCCTCCGCCCTACGCGAACTCAAAACCCCGTCGGCCTCGCCCCCATCTCCATCTGCAGGACGTGGTCCTCCGACCCGGCCTGGGGCTCTTCGCTCGCTTCCGCTTCAAACTCCGGCCGACTTTTTTGCATTCTTCAAATACTCCCCCATCACGAGTGATGAGACGGGGATCTTCTGCTTCGCCGCCACCGCCCGATACTGCGCGGCTTGTTTCGGATTGAGCATCGCTTCGCGATAGTGACGGGCAGCCTTCTGCATCAATTGCCTCTGGGCGCGCTGGGCCGGACTCCATTTCACCCGGCTCATGTCGGGACGCTTGGTCACCAAAGGGCCGTGGCGGGTGTGTTTGAACACATACCCTCCGAGCAGGCCTCGTATCTGGGTCAAAGCTGAATCGAGTTGGACTTTTGCCATGGGAAAAACGCCGGATCGCTTCTGATCGTCCTACGACTGGCTTCTATTTTCAATCTGCTTCTTGGCACCATCCTGGGACTATCCCGGCACTGTCTTCGGATGATCTCGTCCACTCCTCCGCAGTTGAACCGCCGCAGAATTCGAGGCGCGCCCGATTGCCCGGCATGTGGCCGCGCGAAATTTATTGCCGCCCCACGTCCCCGCCCAACCATTCCGCCACCGTGGTTCCCGATTCCGACTACCGCATCAAACTCCAGGTCTTTGAAGGCCCGCTCGACTTGCTCCTTTTCCTCATCCGGAAAAACGAAATCGACATCTACGACATCCCCATCGAGTCCGTCACCAGGCAATACCTCGAAGCCCTCCGCGCCATGCAGTCGCTCGACCTCGAGGTCGCCGGCGAATTCTTCGTGATGGCCGCCACGCTGATGGAAATCAAAAGCCGGCTCCTCCTCCCCAAGGGCCAGCACGCCATCGACCCCAACGCCGATGCCGAGGACGACATCGACCCGCGCTGGGAACTCGTCCACCAGCTCCTCCAATATAAAAAATTCAAGGAAGCCGCCGCGCAGCTCGCGGCGATTGTCCGCCAACGCCAGGATCTCATGGAGCGCCACGTTTCCTCGCTCTCGCCCGATCTCCTCGACCGCCCCCTCACCACCGTCGGCCGCATCGAGCTTTGGAACACCTTCAACATCGTTCTCCGCCGCCTCGCCGAGAAACTCATCGTCGGCGAAATCCACGACGAGCAAATTACCGTCTCCGACCAGATGGAGTGGATCCTTGCCCGCATCCACACCGAGCGCACCTTCGTCTTTTCCCAGCTCTTCGAGCACGGCGTCACGCTCCGAAAACTCGTCGCCACCTTCCTCGCCGTGCTCGAGCTGACCCGCCTCGGAAAACTCCGGCTTCGCCAGGACGAAGCCTTTGCCGACATCATCATCACCGCCGTGATCGAAAACCCACTTGAAACTCCCGCCGCGGTCAGCACGGTCCTCGTGTGACCAAAAAGCGAAAACCACGCGCCCCGCGCGCTGCCCTCCTCGGCGTCGGGCTCGACAACGACGACGGTCACAAACGCATCACCTCGGGCGAACAGTTCGCCATCCTCGGCGGCTCTGCCGAGACGCATGAGCGCATGACCGAGACGGTCGTGAAAACCTTCGAGGAGTTAAAAGTCCGCGGCAAAGTCCTTCAGAAAATTGAGCCACGGGAACTCGCCGAAATCCTCCTCAAATCCACCCCGCGCTGATTCGACCATTTGCCTTTGCCCGGGTTTTATTTTCCTTAAACCCAATCCCTATGTCCGACAAAATCGCCAACCTCACCACCGACACGTTCAAAGCCGCCGTCGCCGCCGCGACGACCACTCCCCTCCTCGTGGATTTCTGGGCCCCGTGGTGCGGCCCCTGCAAGGCGATCGCCCCCATCCTGGAAGAACTCGCTGTCGAGTTCGACGGCAAGGTGCAGATCGCGAAAGTCAACATCGACGACAACGACACCATCGCCGCCGAATACGGCATCCGCGCGATCCCGACGATGCTCGTTTTCAAAAACGGAAAAGTCGCCGAGCAGATCGTCGGCATGATGCCCAAAGCCGCCCTCAAGGCCAAGCTCGCCGCGCAGCTTTAATCATCCGAAATGCCGGGCGGAGTCTCCCGACTCCGCCGCTTCGACTGGAGGCGGGGTGCCCTCACCCCGCTTTTTTTTGCGCCCCTACACGACCACTCCCACCGCCAACAGCGCCGCATACGCGGCGAGTAATTTTCCCGTGTCGCCGAGGAGCGCGATGCGCTCCGCCGGCGTTTCACTTTCGCGCAGCCGC
>JANYBX010000505.1 GCA_025360615.1 Opitutia bacterium | reverse complement strand
GCCCCCCTCAGGGGGGCGGCTTTTGTGTTTCCAGCGACGACGCTCCGCCCAAAAAGAAAAACTTGCTTCGCCGCACGCCCCGCGCTTTCTCCGGCCTTGCCTGTAGGGGTGCCTTCCGCGGAAGGCTGAGATTGCGGCGCGATTCGGCCGCTCGACCCTTCGAACCTGAACGGATCATGCCGACGAAGGAAACAGCAGGCGCGGATTGCGCCTTTTTTTGAGGGCGCGACTCGCGCCCCTTTTTTCGGGAGTCAGTTCAGGTTGGATCTCCACCAACACCATGAAACTCCCTCATCTCCTCCTCACAGCCGCGACCCTCGTCGCGCTCAGCGCCGCCCGCGCCCAAACCGCGCCCACCGCCGCTCCCGCCGTCACGCTAGACGCGGTGCGCGTCACCACCGATCTCTGGGGATCGCCTCTCGCGCGCCTCCCCGCCAGCGTCACCGTCTTCGACGAAGCCGCCCTCCGCGCCGGCACCATCCGCCACTTCGGCGATCTCGTTGACCAAATCCCCAACCTTACTTGGACCGGTGCCACCTCGCGCCCGCGCTACCTCCAAATCCGCGGCATCGGCGAAAACTCCCAATACGAGGGCGAGACGCCTGATTCCGCCGTGCGCTTTCTCGTCGATGATCTCGATTTCACCGGCCTCGGCACGCTGGGCGGCACGTTCGACGTTCACCAAGTCGAAATTCTCCGCGGTCCCCAAGCCGGCGCCTTCGGGGCCAACGCCGCCGGCGGTGTCGTCCGCCTCGTGACCAACGCCCCCACTCCCTTCTGGACCGGCCAGATCGAGACCACCGCCGGCGAAGACGCCCTCCGCGAAGGCGGCTTCGCCATCGGTGGCCCGCTCGTCGTCGCCCAGCCCGAGCAGCTCATGGTGCGCCTCGCGATTTTCCAGCACAACAGCGACGGCTTCCGCCACAACGTCACTCTCAACCGCGACACCAACGCCCGCGACGAGTTCACCGCCCGCCTCCGCCTCACTGCGAATTTTTCGCCCGCCTGGCGCTGGGAAGCCACCGTGCTATTTTCCGACGTGAACAACGGCTTCGACGAATTCGCCCTCAACAACAACGGCCGCCTGACGTATAGCGACCAGCCCGGACGCGACGAGCAGCGCTCCACCGCCGCCAGCCTCCGCGGCACCTACACCGGCCTCGCCGGCGCGCGCCTCACCACCATCACCAGCGACAGCCGCGTGAAATCCATCTACAGCTACGACGACGACTGGACCGCCGCCTCGTATCAGGGTTTCAGCGACCTCCGCCGCGACCGCGATGTCTTCACGCAGGAACTCCGGCTCGACTCCGCCCTCACCCACGCCGCCCTCGGCTGGATCGACCGCTGGACCCTCGGCGCATATTTTTCCAACACCGCCGAAAAGGGCGCCTACACCGACATCGACCCCGGCAACGTCCGCGGTCTCACCACGAAATATAACGCCGACAACCTCGCGCTCTACGGCCAGCTCGCCCACGATTTCGACGCGCACACCCGCCTCATCGTCGGCCTCCGCACGGAGCGCGTCGATCTCGACGGCCGCGGCACGAAGACCCGCTACCGCGCCAGCCGCGGCACCTACGATCCCGCCATCACGTTTCGTCCCTCCTTCGACGATACGCTCCTCGGCGGCAAAATCACCCTCGAGCACGATCTCACCGCCGACACCCTCGTGTTCGCTTCCCTCACCCGCGGCTACAAAGCCGGTGGCATCAACATCGACGCCCGCATCAGCCCGCCCGCCGACCCCCTCACCTACGCCACCGAGACGCTCTGGAACTACGAACTCGGCCTCCGTGGCAACTGGCTCGACCACCGCCTCACCGGCGAGTTGACCGCCTTCTACCTCGACCGCGCCGACACACAGGTGCGCGACTCCGCCGGCTTCGGTGGCAACTACCGCTTCTTCACCGCCAACGGCCGCACCGCCCACATCGCCGGCCTCGAAGCCTCCGCCGCCTACGCGGTCACGAAGGAACTGTCGTTCCACGGCACCCTCGCCCACATGGAGTCGGCGCTCGACGCCTTCACGCTCACGAACGGCAACACCGGCGGCCGCCGCCGCCTCGCCAACACCCCGCGCTACGGCTACACGCTCGGCGCGCGCTACCGCGATGCCTCCGGCTTTTTCGCCAACGCCGAACTCGTCGGCCGCGCCAGCCAGTTCGATTCCAACAACCAAAATGAAGCCCGCCGCGCCTTCCACCTCTACAACGCCAGCCTCGGCTACGCGTGGCGCGAGTGGACCTTCACGCTCTGGGGGAAAAATCTCCTCAACACGCGCTACGAGAAACGTGTCTTCTTCTTCGGCAACGAAGACCCGAACTATGTCGACACCCGCTACGAGGACCGCGCCGACCCGAGCCAGCTCGGCGTGAGCGCCGCGTATCGCTTCTAACTCATCGTTCGCTGCGCAAAAGGTAGGGGCGGTTATCCCTCACCGCCCTCCTTGCGCCCCCCAGCATCACAGCCCCGGGCGCGGTCGTCCGGCACACCGATTCGCCGCTTGCGCGCTGCTCACGCCGCGCGAGCCTCGCCTATCCGATGACCCCGCTCCTCCGCGATACCCGCGTCCAGCGCCTGCTCATCGCCAACACCCTCGGCTCCATCGGCTCGGGCATCACCATCTTCGCGATCCCATGGCTCATGGTGAAAGCCCCCGGCGGCAACATCGCCTTTCGCCACATCACGCTCATCACGACGCTCGTGATTTTTCTCTTCATGCCCGCTTACGGCACCGCCGTCGACCGCCGCTCGCGGAAGGCGCTGCTCCTCGGCAGCGAGGCGTTCGGCTTTCTCGCCACCACCGCGATGGCCATCACCGGCCTCGTGCTCGGCCACTTCGCCATGTGGCAACTGATGACGATTTATTTCTGCGGCATGTTTTACTACACGCTGCACTACCCCGTGAAGTTTGCCTTCCTCCAGCAAACCTTCGAGCGCGCCCAATACGGCCGGCTCATGGGCCTCGTCGAGGTGCAAGGCCAGGCCGCGATGATGATCGCCGGCGGCCTCGGCGGCTGGCTCGTCGAGCGCGTTCCGCTCTGGCTCATTCTCCTCCTCGACGCCGCCACCTACCTCGCGAGTTTCCTCATCCAATCGACGCTCCCCTATCGCGCCACGCACCTCGAAAATCGCGCGCCCGCCGACCCGAATCCCGGCGTCTACCGCTCGCTCGCCGAAGGCTGGGCGTGGCTGCGAGCGCGACCTCGGCTCAACCTTTTTCTCCTCTGCGCCTTCATGCCGTTCGTCGCCGTGATGGTGGGTAACTACCTTTTCCCGATCTACGTCGCGCAAACGCTGCATGCCAGCGCCACTTGGTTTGCCAGTGGCGAGATCGCCTTCGCTCTCGGCGCCATCGCCGCCGGCGCGTTACTCCCGCGCCTCCTCACCCGCACCCGCGCCGACACCACGATTCCCGTCACCCTTTTCATTTTTCTCCTCGGCCTGCTCGCACTCGTCACGCTGCATCATCCGCTGCTCTTCCTCGCCGCCGCCGTCCTCCTCGGCTTCGGCAACGCCGGCAGCCGCGTCGCCCGTAGCTCGCTCATGTTTGAAGTCGTGCCCAACGAAATGATGGGCCGCGTCGGCGTCTTCTATAACGTCCTCGACCGGCTCCTCCGCACGCTCCTCGTGAGCGCGATGGCGATCACCGACCTCTACGGCCCATCCGCCGGCTACCTGCTGCTCTTCGCGCTCGTGCTCCTCGCATGGATCGGCGTCCTCCAAACTCGTTCCGCGGTTCACGCCTCCGCCGTTCCGAATTCATCGCCCGCGTAAAGTTTCCCGCCCGCTTCTCCGTCGCTTTGCTTTTCCTCACTTCCTGCATCGCTCTACGAATACTCCCACCCTCCCATGGCAAAATTCTTCACCACGCTTTCCGAGGCCCACCGCGATTTCATTGCCGCGCAAAAAATTTTCTTCACCGCTTCCGCCCCGGCCACAGGCCGAGTCAACCTCTCGCCCAAGGGCATGGACACGTTCCGCGTGCTCGGCCCCAACCGCGTCGCCTATCTGGATGCCACCGGCAGCGGCAACGAAACCGCCGCCCATCTCGCCGACAACGGCCGTCTCACCTTTATGTTCTGCGCCTTCGATGGAAAACCTCTCATCCTCCGTCTTTATGGCCGCGGCCGAACCGTGCGCCCCCGCGACTCCGCCTGGGCCGAATTTCGCCCGCACTTTGGCCCGCCCATGCCGGGCGAACGCCAGCTCATCGTCGCCGAAGTCGAGGGCGTGCAAACTTCGTGCGGCTTCGGCATTCCGTTTTTTGATTATCAGGGCGAGCGCACGCAACTCACCGACTGGGCCGAAGCCAAAGGCCCCGATGGCGTGGCCGCCTATTGGGCCGAGAAAAACACGCGCAGCATCGACGGCCTCCCCACCGGCCTGCTCGAATCATGATCCGCGCGCTCGTCTTCGATTTCGATGGCCTCATCCTCGACACCGAATCCGCCCTCATCGGGGCCTACCGCGATATTCACGCGGCTCATGGCGTGCCCTTCGACGAGGCCCATTTTCTCCGCTCCGTCGGCCACGCCGACTATGCGTTCGACCCGTGGCACGCCTTCGAGAAACGCGCCGACCGCGTCGCCCTCGAAACCGCCCGCCGCGCTCGCAACCGCGCCCGCAACGAGGAACTTGAAATTCTTCCGGGCGTCATCGCGCTCATAGATGCCGCCCGCGCCGCCAATCTCCCCATCGGCCTCGCTTCGAATTCCCCGCACCTCCACTGCGACCGCCATCTGCAACGCCTCGGGCTCTTCGGGCGTTTCGCTTTCCTCGCCTGTCGCGAAGACGTCGCATCCCCGAAGCCGGAGCCCGACCTCTACAAACTTGTTCTCAACCAATT
>JANYBX010000480.1 GCA_025360615.1 Opitutia bacterium | reverse complement strand
CTTTTCTCAACCCGCCCGTTCCCAGCGAAACTTCCGATCCGCCTCCGTAATCGCCAGGTCGTTGATGCTCGCGAACCGCTTTCGCATCAGCCCGTGCTCGTCGAATTCCCAGTTCTCATTTCCATACGCGCGCCACCACTGGCCCGCCGCGTCGTGAAACTCATACTCGAAGCGCACCGCGATCTTGTTTTCTCGAAACGCCCACAGCTCTTTCCTCAACCGGTAGTCGAGCTCGCGGCTCCATTTGCGCGTGAGAAACTGCACCACCTGCGCGCGCCCGTGCAAAAAATCCGTGCGGTTGCGCCACTCGGTATCCTCCGTGTAGGCGAGCGACACCCGCTCGGGATCGCGCCGGTTCCAACCATCCTCCGCCGCCTGCACTTTTTGGCGCGCGGTTTCCTCGGTAAACGGCGGCAGCGGAGGACGTGCGTTCATTTCACCGGCGAATTACTGCCCGAGCACCCACGCGAAAATCAGCGGCGCCACGATCGTCGCGTCGCTCTCGACGATGAATTTTGGCGTCGATGAGGCGAGTTTGCCCCAGGTGATTTTCTCGTTAGGCACCGCGCCCGAGTAGCTGCCGTAGCTCGTTGTCGAGTCGCTGATCTGGGAAAAATAACCCCACAGCGGCACGCCCGTGCGCTGAAGATCCTGGTGCAGCATCGGCACCACGCAGATCGGAAAATCGCCCGCGATGCCGCCGCCGATTTGGAAGAAGCCAATGGAGCCTTCGCCGTTTTTCAGCAGCTTCGCCGTCTTCGTATACCACTCGGCGAGCCACGTCATATACTCGATGCCCGTGCGCACGGTGTGGACGTTTTTGATCTCACCCGTCACGACGCGGCCCGCATACATGTTGCCCAGCGTGGCGTCTTCCCAACCCGGCACGATAATCGGCAGGTTCTTCTCGCACGCCGCGAGCATCCAGGAATTTTTCGGGTCGATCTGGTAGGATTTCTTCAGCTTCCCCGAGCGGAGAATCTTATACATAAACTCGTGCGGGAAATAGCGCTCGCCCGCCTGATCCGCCTTCGTCCACTCATCGGCGACGACCGCCTCGATCCGGCGCATGGCCTCCATCTCGGGGATGCACGTGTCCGTCACGCGGTTCATGTGCCGCTCGACGAGCCGTTGTTCATCCTCGGCCGTGAGGTGCCGGTAGTGCGGCACGCGCTCGTAGTAGTCGTGCGCGACGAGATTAAAAATATCCTCCTCGAGATTCGCACCGGTGCAGACGATGGCGTGGACCTTGTCCTGCCGGATCATCTCCGCGAGCGAGATGCCGAGTTCCGCCGTGGACATCGCGCCCGCGAGCGTGACAAGCATCTTGCCGCCCGCCTTGAGGTGCGTCTCGTAGCCCTTCGCCGAATCGAGGAGCGCCGCGGCGTTGAAATGGCGGTAGCTCTTGGCGATGAATTGGGAAACGGGGCCCTTCTTCGCGGCGAGCGCGGCGTTGATGTCCTCGGGGCGTTTGGTCTGACGTTTGGCTTTCATGAATTGTGTGTCGCGAGAAATAGCGCGGCGTTGAAACGCAACGCCACGAAAAAATCTTCGCGTCGTTTCCCCCGTTACGCTCACGTCATGCCGCCCCGCCGGCATTTTTCCCGCGCATGTTCGCCGCGTTTCTCACCACGATCTTCTTCGCCCTCTCGGCGATCTTCGCCAACCGCAGCCTCCGCGCGGTCGGCGCCACGCGCGCCAATCTCGGCCGCCTACTCTTCGCGGCGCTCTGCCTCGGCACCTATGCGCATCTCCTCGGTGGCGGCCTCCGCGGCGCGGGCCGCGACTGGCTGCTGCTGAGCGGCGTGATCGGCATGGGCCTCGGCGACCTCGCGTTGTTCTCGGCGTTTCCGCTGCTCGGCTCGCGGCTCACGGTCCTCATGACCCAGTGTCTCGCCGCGCCCATTGCAATGCTCGCTGAACGCCTCTGGCTCGGCACGCGACTCGGTCCGGCGCAACTCACCTGGAGCTTCGTGATATTATCCGGGGTCGCCATCGCTCTCCTCCCCTCGCGAGCGAATCCGCCGCGCGTTCAAATCAAACCCATCGGCTTTCTCTTCGGCCTGCTCGCCGCCTGCGGACAGGGACTCGGCGCGGTCGTCAGCCGCAAAGCCAACGCCCTCACCGCCCTCGCCGGTGAGCCCATCGACGGCATCACCGCCGCCTACCAACGCATCCTCGGCGGCCTCGCGATCACCCTCGTCTGGTTCGCCCTCCGCGCTGCGTTCGCGAAAAAATCCCCGACCGCTCCCGGCGACCTCCCCGCGCCCCCGCTCTCGCACACGCCGCCCCCGAGCGCGTATCTCTGGATTCCCCTCAACGCCCTCTGCGGTGCCGTGATCGGCGTGAGTTGTTATCAATGGGCGCTCGCCACGACTCCCAGCGGCATCGTGCTTCCCATCGTCGCCTGCACCCCGCTCGTGATCGTGCCGCTGAGCTATTGGATCGACCGCGAGCTCCCCACCCGCCGCTCCCTCGTCGGTGGCGTCATCGCCGTCGCCGGCTCCATCGCCCTCACCCTCGCCCGCTAATTCACCCGGCCCGCTTGTAACGTATTATATTACAAAACGCCGGCCAACTGGCCTCCGCCAGAGCAAGCAGCTCCGCCAGTTTGTAATATAATACGTTACAAACTTGATTTTGCCGGGCGCCGCTCCGGTCCGATCCGTTCAACTCTGGCGCGGCACGCAGCCGGCCGGTCGGCGACCAAAAACCGCCCCCAAGCCTGCCATTGACGCCACCGCCCGCGATCGGGTTTATTCGCCGGTTCTCATGCTCACCATCGCCGACGTTTCCAAGTCCTACGGCACCCGCGAACTCTTTTCCGAAGTCTCGCTCTTCATCGCGCGCACCGACCGGCTCGGCCTCATCGGCCCGAATGGCGCCGGCAAATCCACGCTCTTCGGCCTCATCCTCGGCGAGGAAAAACCCGACACCGGCACCATCGAGTGGGAACGCGGTGCCGACTTCGGCTACCTCCCCCAGGAGAGCGCCCCCGCCGGCGACGAAACCATCCTCCACATCGC
>JANYBX010000474.1 GCA_025360615.1 Opitutia bacterium | reverse complement strand
GCGCCTCGGTGCGCCAGATCCAGAGGGCGAGCACGAGCGTGATGATGCTCATGACGCCCGCGCTGAGGCGGTGCGAGTGCTCGGCGAACATCGCGAGGTTATCGAGCCACCCAATGGGGTTGAGGGAGCCGTTCGACAGCGGCCAATCGGAAAACGCCATGCCGGCGCCGATGCTGGTCGTGAACGCGCCGAGCATCACGAGCACGAACACCCATGCGCTGCCGAGCGCCGCGAACGCCGCGAGCGCGGGACGGTAGGCGGTGGTGCGTGGGGAGGACAGGACGGCGGACATGAGCGGAAGGACTGAAGAGCAGAAGGTCGCGTGCGGCCGTCCGCAAACCCTTTGACAATGTTTTCCCCCGGGGAATCTGTGTTGGTATGAAATCTTATGCGCGACCCCCGCTCTGGTTCTTAACGGCGAGTCTGATCGCGCTGGGCACCGCTGGTTGCGGGCGGGCGGAGCAGCCGGCGGCAACGGCACCAGCGGTGGCGGTCAAGCCGGCCGAGGGTCACTATGCGCTCACGGGCGAAGTGGTGTCAGTCGATGCGGCGAAAAAAACCGTCCGCGTGCGGCACGACGAGATCAAGGGCTACATGCCGGCGATGACGATGGATTTTATCGTGTCGCCCGGCGACGCGGCGGTGGTGAAGGCGGGGCTGCGCATTCGCGCGGAAATGATCCCCAGCAAGGAGGGCGATTTCCGGCTCGAAAAGATCTGGCCCGACGATCGGTCGGCCAACGCGGCGATCGCGGCGGGCATGCGCGGCTTGCGGGAAGACACGCACGCGCGCGGTAACGGCGCCTACCGGGAAATCGGCGAGGCGATGCCGGACTTCACGCTTTACGACCAGGAGGGGCGCGTGATCCCGAGCGGGCGTTTCCGCGGGAAAACGGTGATGATGAATTTCATTTTCTCGCGTTGCCCGGTGGCGACGATGTGCCCGGCCTCGACGGTGAAAATGATGACGGCGCAGAAACTCGCGAAGCAGGCGGGGGTGGCAAACCTGGAGTTGGTCTCGATCACGCTCGATCCGGCCTACGACACGCCGGGGGTGCTGAAGGAGTATGCGTCGGCGCGCGGGATCGACACGGCGAATTTTTCATTTCTCACCGGGCCGGAGAGCGCGATTCGGGACCTGCTCGCGCAGTTCGGGGTGATCGCGGAATTCGAGGGCG
The DNA here is from genome assembly GCA_025360615.1 of Opitutia bacterium. GTDB lineage: Bacteria > Verrucomicrobiota > Verrucomicrobiia > Opitutales > Opitutaceae > Tous-C4FEB. The sequence continues at coordinate 9,143 of JANYBX010000474.1, read as the reverse complement.
ATTTGCTGAAGCACACGCTGACCACGCTGCTGATCGGGCCGAACGGGAAAATTATTCATCGCGCCGACGGCAGCGCTTGGGAACCGGCGGATTTTGTGGCGAAGATGAAGCAGTGAAATCGCGATGAACACGGACGGAGCGAAGCGGGGTGGGGGCACCCCGCCTCCATTTTCGGAGCAAGGGTGGCAGATCGGCTGGATCACGGCGGGCGCGCTGGCGGTGTTTTTGCTCATGCGGTTTTTGCCGACAGGGACAAATCTCAACCACATGGATTTTCGGGTGTCGGGGAGAAACTCCATCGACTTTTGCGACCCGTTGAATCCGCAGTTCATCCCGGTCGTGGACGTGCGGTCGCCGGTGGCGATGGCGATTGCGATGACGGGGGCGAGCACGGGCATGAGCATGAGTGAGAGTGAGAGCACGGGCACGAGAAGGGGAATGAGCGGGGTGCTCACGTTGAAGACGGCGAGCGGGAAGCTCATCGCGCCGGAGGATTTGCTCGTGGTCCACACGCGGAAACTGCACCTGCTGATCGTCGATCCCTCGTTGGAGGATTACCAGCACGTGCATCCCGTGCCGGGAAAAATACCGGGCGAATGGACGTTTGGTTTCACGCCGAGGCGTGGGGGAGTTTATCGCGTGTTCGCGGATTTCACGCCGGTAGCAACGGGGCGCGGGCTATATGCGAATGCGGATGTGGCGGTGGGAGGCGCGGCGGTGGAGGATCGCGGCGTAAAGCCGCTCCTACAGTCGGGAGCGACGTGGAGCGTGGAGCGGGAGGGGGTGCGATTTTCGTTGGAGCCGGGTGCGCAGCCGGTGCGGGCGGGCCGGACGACGGATTTGAAGTTCGCCGTGACGCGGGCGGATGGGGCGCGGGTGGCGCTGGAGCCGGTGATGGGGGCATTCGCGCATCTGGTGGCGTTTGACGAGGCGCGGCGGGGGTTCGCGCACTTGCACCCGATGGAGTCGGATTTACTGGCGCCGCCGGATGCGGTGCGGCCGGTGCTTTCGTTTAAGATCACGATCCCGAAGGCGGGGCGCTACGTGATCTGGGCGCAGGTCGATCTGGGCGGGCGAGAGACGTTCGTGCCGTTTGGCTTCGACGTGGCGCCCTGAGTTTGCGCTCGAGGACGTTCATCGTCGCGAGGAACGATTTTTCAAGATCCACGTCGTAGGCGCGGGCGAGGAGCAGCACGGACCAGAGGCAGTCGGCGAGTTCGTGGGCGAGGGCGGCGTCGAGATTTTTGGCGGGGCGCAGGCCGGATTTTGCCATGACGAGCTTCATGAGGTCGCCCACATCGCCGACGAAACCCTGGGCAAGTTCGGCGGGCTTCCACGGGCGCGTGCCCTGGCGGCGGGCTTGGGCGGCGTAGAGGGCGCGGATTTTTTCCGCGCGGGCCGTGAGCTCGGGCAGCGTGAGCACGGGGCTATTTTTCCAGCGTGGCGCTGAGCTGATAGTCGATGAAGAGCTCGACGTTGATGTTGTCGAGCTGCCGGACGAGGACGGGGCTGTCGAGGCCGCTGACGGTGACGATGTTGGCGCCGAGCTGCTGACGGGTGGCGGTGATCTGCTCGCGGATGAGCTGCATGAGACGCTCGCGCTGCTGTTCGGCGGCGGTGACGGCGAGGGTGGTGGAAAGAATTTTCACCTCGGCATCGGAGGGCACCTCGACGCGGGTGATGAAGAGATTCATCTGGCGGATCGCGTCGAAAATATCGGCATTGGCAGCGAGAGGGGAGAGCACGCGCAGGCTGGTTTGAAGGAGGGAGGCGGGGCCGTATCCGGATTTGCTGAACAACGCGCCGGAGCTGCCGGCGCCGCCGGAGAAGCGGACGGGGCCCTGATGGAGTTGAAAGGCATTCGAGCGCTGCACGGCGGCGGTGAGGCGCTGGAGGGCTTCCTGCACGGCGGCCATCTGGCGCTCGGGATCCTTGGCGGTGCTGCGGACGGAGACGACGGCGCAGAGATAGTCGGCGGTTTGCACGAGCGAGACGGCGGGGCAGCCGCGCGAAGTCTCGACGGGGAGCGCGATGGTGGCGGAATTGTTGCCGGCAAACGCGGAGGCGGCGGCGAGGGTGAACGCGGATAGGCCGAGGCGAAGGAGGTGCATATAACCGGGGGACAAGGGACAAGGGAAAGAGTTTCCCGGTCGCGCGGAATCTGCGGGAATGAGCGCGGGTCGCAACCGGCAAGTGGAGGCGCGGCGCGTGGGGCCGGATGGAAGTATGACAATTAATTTCCCCAATCTTCCCTCAGGTGTGGGGCTGAATTGGCCGTTAATATGCTAAAGGAACAACCCAGTTTACCATGTTGGAAAATCTTCTAGTTCCGCTGCCTGGTTTTACGTTGCCGCCGGATTTTCCGTGGCGGGTGAGATTCATCGCCGCGGTGGACGAACAACTGCGGCGGTTGCGGGCGACGGGGCACTACGTGCCGGCGCGGTTTTTCGGCTACTATTTTCAAGGGCGGGCGCCGGTGGGCGTAAGCGGGAGCTGGACGGTGGCGCTCGAGCCGGCGGCACCTTGGCATGAGCTGAACGCGGCCCTGGAACAGGTGACGTGCGGGCAGTTTAACATCGCGAGCGACTCGCGCGATTCGGAGCCGGATTTCATGCTGGTGCATGACCGGCGGGACGGGACGTGCTGGCTGTGGCGTTTCGGTTTTGGGCTGCGCTTTGTCGAGGCGACGGAGGCGACGATGGGCGAGGATGGCGACGGCGGCGCGATGGGCGGCGGCGCTTGGGATCGGAAGCTGCTCGGGCCGTGACGAGAGGGGCGGGAATCGCGGTGAGGCCGCGTGGACCGGACAGAAGTTTTGACGGGCGGCGCGCGGAAAGATTTGGTGCGGACAATGAATCCGGTTTCGGCGATCTCCTGGTTTTGGCGCGGCTGGCGGGGGCGGAGCGTGACGTTTGCGGCGTTGTTTGCGCTGGGCGTGATGGGCGTGTCGGTGCTGGGAACTTTCCGGCATGTTCTGAGCCGGCTGGGTGCGCCGTGGTATGTCTGGCTGTTGGCGCCGGTGCTGGTGGTGACGATCCTGGCCCGCAAGGAGGCGGAGTGGATGCCGGACGCGGAGCGGCGGCGCCGGTGGTCGTGGGGGCTGATTGGCGGCTCGATCGTGATCGCGCTGCTGGCGATGAAGTTTGCCCCGGAGAAACCGGGGGTGGATACGGAGCCGGCGGCCCGCGTGCCGGGGCGCAGCGGGCGATAGCGGGCGTGGAAGATGGGTAAAGTTTTTGACGGGGCCGCGCGCGGGAGTTCAACTGCGACCGATGCATCCCGCTCCCGCCGTGGCTGACGCCGCGCCGCAGAAACGCAGCACGCTCTACCTGCAGGTGCTCGCGGCCATCGCGGTCGGCGCGACGGTGGGGCAGGTGTGGCCGGAGTTTGGCGCGTCGCTCAAGCCGCTGGGGGATGGGTTCATCAAGCTGGTGAAGATGCTGATCGCCCCGATCATTTTCACGACGGTGGTCGTGGGACTCGCGGGCATGGGCGATTTGAAAAAGGCGGGGCGCGTGGGGGCGAAGGCGCTGCTGTATTTCGAGATCGTTTCCACGCTGGCGCTCGTGATCGGGCTCGTCGTGGCGAACGTCTTCGCGCCCGGAGCGGGCATGCATGTGAACGTGGCGGCGCTCGACGCGAAGACGGTGGCGGGCTTTGCGAAGGCGGCGGAAGGGCAGACGACGACGGAGTTTTTCCTGCACATCATCCCCAACACGTTTGTCGGGGCGTTTGCCGACGGGGAAATTTTGCAGGTGTTGCTGCTGGCGATTTTGTTCGGCATCGCGCTGGGAAAAATCGGCGAGCATGGGCGGCCGGTGATGAATTTGCTCAACGAGGTGGCGCGCGTGATTTTCGGCATCGTGAGCATTGTGACGCGGCTCGCGCCGCTGGCGGCCTTGGGCGCGATGGCGTTTACGGTGGGGAAATACGGGCTGGGTTCGCTGAAGTCGCTGGCGGGACTGCTGGCGTGCGTTTACCTGACGTGCGGTTTGTTTGTCGTGATCGTGCTTGGGACGATCGCGCGGGTGAACGGGTTTAGCCTGTGGCGAATTTTGAAGCTGATCCGCGAGGAGCTGCTGATCGTGCTGGGGACGTCGTCGTCGGAGTCGGCGCTGCCCGGGTTGATGTTGAAAATGGAAAGGGTGGGTTGCGCGCGGCCGGTGGTCGGGATCGTGGTGCCGGCGGGCTACTCGTTTAATTTGGACGGGACGTCGATCTACCTGACGATGGCGGCGCTGTTCGTGGCGCAGGCGACAGACACGGCGCTTTCACTCGGGCAGCAGCTCGCATTGCTGGGGATTTTGCTCATCACCTCGAAGGGCGCGGCGGGCGTGACGGGGAGTGGGTTTATCACTTTGGCCGCGACGCTGGGGGCGACGAAGCACGTGCCGGTCGAGGGGATGGCGCTGATTTTGGGCGTGGACCGGTTTATGTCGGAGGCGCGGGCGATCACGAATTTCATCGGGAACGCGGTGGCGACGCTCGTGGTGGCGAAGTGGGACGGGGCGTTTGATGCGACGAAAGCGGGGGAGATTTTAGCGGGGCGGGAGTAAGGCGGCCCGAAGTTCAACGCAGGTCGAGGACGTGCCGGATAATTCCGATCATGCGTGCGTTGGTGGCGGCGTCTTTGACGGCGAGGCGGAGCGTGTGCGCGCCGAGGGACGGGCTCATCGAGGAGGCATCGCGGAGGAAGAGGCCGTGGGCGCGGCAACGCTCGACGAGGGTGGCGGCGTCGGGGCCATCGGGCGGGAGGTGGCAGAGGAGGAAGTTGGCGATGCCGGGAAGCACGTCCCAGTGGAAGGCGCGGAGTGCGGTGGCGAGCGATTCGCGGAGCGCGGCGGTTTCGGCGTAACGGGCGGAGTAATACGCGGGATCTTGCAGGGCGCGCACCGCGGCGACTTGCGCAGGGAGGCCGACGATCCACGGCGGCGTGATGGCGCGGAGGGATTCGAGCTGGTGCGCGCCGGCGCACAGGTAGGCGACGCGCGCGCCGCTGAGCGCGTAAACCTTGGACATGGATTTGCAGACGATGATGTTTTCGGAATGCGCGGCGAAATGTTCGAGGGATTGGGAGGTGGTGAGGAGGGACGGTGACGAGGGATCGCGGCGTAAAGCCGCTCCTACAGTTTCGGAAGGCGCGGCGTATTCGATGTAGGTTTCGTCGATCCAGATGCGGGTGCGTTGCGGGGCGCGGCGGAGGAGGGCTTCGAGCGCGGCGCGCGGGATGTGGCGGCCGGTGGGGCTGTTGGGATTCACGAGGACGACGAGGTCGTAGTGGTCGGCGAGAGCGGCCTCGAGGGCGGCGAGGTTGACCTCGTAGTTTTGGGCGCGGTCGAGGGCGAGACGATCGACGGTGCAGCCGATGACGCGTTCGAGGACGTGCGCGTATTCGCCATAGGTGGGATCGAGGATGAGCACCTGCGAGGCGGGCGTGAGCCAGTGGCGGAGGGCGCGGAAAATCAGATCGGAAGAGCCGGCGCCGGGGAGAATATTTTCGGGAGTGACGCCGCGGGCCTTGGCGATGGTTTCGATCAGGCCGGCGCAGGCGGTGGGCGGCGAGGTGCGGAGGAGCCAGGGGAGATTTTCGTGGAGCGTATCGAGCACGCCGGGCGCGGGGGGGAACCACGCGTCGAGCACATCGGCGTTGATGATGGTGGCGGAGCGGTCGAGGTGATCGAAGCGTTCGCCGATGGCGTGAAAAAACGCTCCGCCGTGGAAGCACGCGGCGGGTTTGCGGAAGGCGAAGGGGAGTTGCCAGTCGGTGTGCTCTTCGAGTCGGTCGAACACTTCGGAGAGCGCGGCGAGGTGCGGTGGGAGTTCGTCGAGGCGGGCGTGCAGCAAGTCGTAGGTGACGGCGCCGGACTGCGCGGAGAGCCCGACGGCGCGCAGGCCGACGCGGAGGTAGAGATCGACGATTTCGCGGCGGCCGATGGCGACGATGCGGGTGCCGCCGTGCGATTCGACCCAGCGGAGCGCAGCGAACATCAGGAGCGTGGCGAGTTCGCGGCCGCGGTGCGGTTTGAGGACGGTGAGGATGCGGACCTCGTAGAGTTTCGAATCGAAGGCGAAGGGCAGGGCGGAGCGCGCGAAATATTTGTCGATGGAGAACGGGCCGCGTCCGGGCGGGGTGATGCTGATGAAGCCGGCGATGTCGCCGCCGGTTCCGCCGGCGCGGGCGACGAGGAGGACGTTGTAGTCATCGAGAGCGTCGCGGAGGCGGGCGGCGGGGTTGACGGCGTGCTGGCCGAGTTCGCGGGCGTAGACTTCGTGGCGGAGGCGGGTGACGCGATCGCGATCGGCGGCGTCGGCGACGCTGATCGTGAAACGGATGGAGGAGGGCGCGGGCAGGGGGAGAGTTTCGACGCGAGTGGGAGCGGAGTCGGTTTTCATAGGGAAGAAGCGAAGGTTTTGCTTTTAGCGGGACGTGAACCGGCGTGGGCCAGTGCGGGACCAGAATATCCGAGGCGGAAAAAAGGCGTGAGTTGATAGTTTTGATGAAGCCCATCGGTTTCGGTGATGGGCCGTTTGTAACCTATTAGGTTATAAACGGCGGTTGGGATTACTGGAGAATGGCGTGAGCTTAAGGTGGTGCGGGGGTTCAGCCCGCGTTTCCGGCGGGTGACGCGGGCAGTTCGGACGCGGGTAGAAGCCTTGCGCTACCCGGAGGAGGGGCGGGGATTTTGCTGGAGCGCGGGGGAAGGGGCGGCGCTACTCGGGGACGGCATGAACGTCCATCACCTCGAGTTGTTTTACTACGTGGCGAAACATGGCGGGATCAGCGCGGCGGTGCGGAAGATTCCCTACGGGATTCAACAGCCGGCGGTGAGCGGGCAGATGGGGAAACTCGAGGAAGACGTGGGGGTGAAACTTTTCGAGCGCAGTCCATTTCGGCTGACGGCGGCGGGGGCGAAGCTGTTCGCGCACGTGCAGCCGTTTTTCGAGGAGCTGGACGCGGTGGCGACGGACTTGCGCGTGGCGGAGGACCCGGAGGTGCGGATCGGCGGCGCGGAGCTGGTGCTGCGCGAACACCTGCCGCTGGTGCTGCGGCGGCTGAAGGTGCGGTGGCCGAAATTGCGCTTCAAGCTGCGCACGACGGGATTTCAATCGCAGGTGGAAACGTGGCTGCTCGCGGGTGAAATCGACGTGGCGTTCGCGCCGGTTTATCCGCGGTTGCCGGCTGGACTCAGGGCGGCACGGCTGGCGGAGCTGCCACTGGTGTTACAAGTTCACCGGGATTCGAGGGTGAAGACCGCGGAGGAGTTGTGGGAGAAAAAGAAGATCGCTGAGGCGCTGATTTGTTGGCCAGAGAGCACGGGTATCACGCGGGAATTTCGGCGGGAACTGAAACGGCGTGGCGTGACTTGGCCGCACGTGATCGAGGCGACTTCGCTCGATCTGGTGACAAGTTACGTGGCCAACGGCGATGGCGTCGGCTTGAACGTGCTCACGGCGTCGCGGGCGAAAAATCGCGAGGTGCGGGTGCTGCCGCTGGAGGGATTTGCGCCGGTGACGATGGGCGCAATTTGGCGGGGCGACGCATCGCACGTGGTGCAGGCGGTGATCGACGGCGTGCGGGAGTATACGCGGGAGACTTGGCCGGAGCGGGCGTGCGGGGAGTGAGGGGGATTACCCAGTAATTTTGACTACGGTTTTTTCTCTATCGGCAGGTGCATCACCATGGCGGACGGATATACAATCTGCACTTCGACAATCTCAGACCGATTCTTCGTCGAATTCACTGCAATCGTCCAATTAAACGTGAAACCACCTTCTTGCGGAGAACCGATCTTCCATGGACCGCGATCCCCGCGTTCACACACTGCCCACCAATAGTCGCTCTCATCGGAATTCCACGCCGAATAGGCGACTCCCTTCGACTTTGGATCGGTGAAAAACCGTGACGAATTTAGTTTTCTCCACTCGGCGCGAGGCGGAAGCATGCGACATTTTTTAAATCCTTCACCATGCTCCGACCACCACGACATGACGGATGCTATCGCTAATTCGATTTCGTGCCGGGTGACGTTGTCTGCTTCGGCTCCGCGTTCCCACGGAGAACATGCACTGTTCGTCGGATCTGCACCGCACAGCGGTATCACGAGGAGCAAAACTGCGAACGACCAGCAACGACTCATGAATCGCATGGTTTATTTTTTCCAACAGGGTTGTTGATCTGCAAACAAGAAAGTTTTTATCGAATACGAGTGCTGAAGCCATAACAGGCTCGGTTGAGAGCAATGTTTGAGACTGCTGGACGGGCTGAGGCGGAAGGGCCGGTCGGAGACCGCGCCCTACTTCAATTCAAAAACATCGCTTCGTTGGTCTGGAAGAGGGCGTGGGCGAGTTTGGTCCACGCGTCTTCGGGGGCGCGGGATTCGTTGATCGCGAAGCCGCCGGGGGGGCGGTTGTCCTGTTGCTTTCCTTTGCCGCCGCCACTCGCGGCGAGCGCGGCGAGGCGTTGTTGTTTGCGGGTCTCTTGCGCGGCGGCCATCGCGGGCGGAGTGGGAAGGTCGAGGGCTTTGCCGGCGGGGTTCGCTTTCACGTAGCGGACGCCGAGGGTGATTTCATCCTGCGTCGGGGGGCGCTGGTAGATCGCGAGGTAGAGGGAGGTGACGCGGGCGTCGTCGGTTTTCAAGTCGGAGAATTCGGGGCGGTGCGTGAGCTTGCGCGCGGTCTCGACGACGAGCGGGCTGTTCATGAGGAAGAGCGCCTGCGCGGGGACAATCGTTTCGTAGCGGCGTCCACTGGGCACATCGGGATTCGGGAAATCAAACTGCGTGAGGAGTTCGGGCGGGTTGCGACGGTCGATGTAGGTGTAGACGGCGCGACGGGTGGCGAATTCCTCGCTGCCGAGCGGGATGGATTTGCCGCCGAGCTGGGGGTCGAGCGTGCCGGCGATGGAGAGGAGCGCGTCGTGGACTTCCTCGAAGTCGAGGCGGCGGAGGTTGGCGCGCCAGTGGTAGAGGTTGTGCGGATCCTGCTCGGCGAACTTCGGGTTGTTGGCGGTGCTTTCCTGATACGTGGCGCTGAGGACGATGAGGCGGTGGAGATTTTTAATCGACCATCCGCCTTCGACGAAGCGGGTGGCGAGGTAGTCGAGCAATTCGGGGTGAGTCGGGGGCGAGGACATGTTGCCCAGG
>JANYBX010000472.1 GCA_025360615.1 Opitutia bacterium | reverse complement strand
GGTCCACTTGCACCAGCTTCTCAAAGAAATCCAGGTTCTCGATGTGCCGGTGTTTGCCGGGCAGGATGCGCGCGCCGTTGAGTTTTCGCGCGGCGGCGGCGGCGAGCACGTCGTTCACGAGCGTGCTTTTGCCCGAGCCGGAAACGCCCGTCACGCATGTGAGCAGGCCAACGGGAAACTTCGCGTCCACGCCTCGAAGATTGTGCTCGCGGGCGTCGCGCACGGTCAGCCATGCGCCGTCGGGCTTTTTGAGCTTCGCCTCTTTCTCGACGGATTGCGTGCGCGCGAGGAACGGCCCCGTGCGCGAGAGATTCGCGGGCAGCGCCGCCAGCGCTGCGGGCGTGCCTTGAAACAACAATCGCCCGCCTTCGACGCCGGCCTCGGGCCCAAGTTCGATGATCTCATCGGCGGCGCGCATCGTGTCTTCGTCGTGTTCGACGACGAGCACCGTGTTGCCGGCATCGCGCAAGGCGACGAGGGTCTCGATGAGTTTCTGGTTGTCGTGCGGGTGTAGCCCGATGCTCGGCTCGTCGAGCACGTAGATGACGCCGACCAAGCCCATGCCGAGCTGGGTCGCGAGGCGCACGCGCTGCGACTCGCCGCCAGAAAGCGTCCCATAGTCGCGCTCCAGCGTCAGGTAGCCGAGCCCGGTTTCGAGGAGGAAGTGCAACCGTTGCTCGATGCCCACGACCACGTCGGCCAGGCCGCTGTTGTCGCGATGCGCCGCGACCAACTCGCGCGCGAACGCATGCGCCTCACCGATGTCGAGCGCCATGAATTCGGGAAACGTTTTCCCACCCGCGCGCACCCCGCAGCTGCGCGCATTGAGCCGGGCACCGTGGCATTCGGGACACTCCCCGCTGACCATAAATGTCGTCAGTCGCGCGCGAAACCCGTCGCTCTCCGTATTGCGGAAACTCTCTTCCAAATCCGCGATCACTCCGGCAAACGGCATGGCTTTCGCCTCGCGCATCCGGCGCAGCTTGAAGGCGAACTCGCGCTTGCCGGCCCCGCGCAAAATCGCGTCGCGCGTTTTCTCGGGCAATTTTCCCCATGGCACGTCCGCGTCGAAGGGCAGTTGCTCCGCGAGCTGCTTGAGGAGCGCGTTGTGCTTGATGATGAGATTTTTTCCACCGATACGCCACGGCTTCAACGCGCCCCCGCGCACGGATTTTTCCAGGTCGGCCACGATCAGCTCTGGCACGAAGCGCAGCTTGCGGCCGAGTCCGTCGCAGGTCGGGCACGCGCCCTCGCGATTCGAAAAAGAAAAATGTCGCGGCGTGAGTTTTTCGAAGATGTCGCCGCACATTTCGCACGAGAGCGACTGGCTGAGCGCCAGCTCGCGCCATGGAGCCTCGGCGGTTTTTTGCGCGAGCACCACCACGCGGTCGTTGCCCTCGCGAAACGCCAGCTCCAGCGAATCGGCGAGCCGGCTGCGCTGGTCGGCATTGGCCACGAGCCGATCGATCACGAGGTCGACCTGAATCTCCTTCGTGCCGCCCGGGATGAGCTGGGCGTCGTCGAGATTTTTGATTTCCCCATCGAGCCGCACGCGCTGGAAACCCCGTTGCCGGAGCCGCGGCAGTTCCTCGCGCAGCACGCTCGGCTTCGCGCGCAGAGTCGGCGCGAGCAGCACTACGCGTTCCCCGGCGCACTCGCGCAGCACGCGCTGCACGTTGTCGTCGAGCGAGCGCTGCACCACGCGACCGCCGTCTTTTGGACAACGTTGTTCGCCCGCGAGCGCCCAGAGGAGTTGCGCGTAGTCGGCGATTTCCGTGACGGTCGCGATGGTGCTGCGCGGCGAGCTGCCGCCGGTGCGTTGCTCGATCGCGAGCACGGGAGAGAGGCCGTGGATAAAATCGACGTCGGGCCGCTTGAGCTGCTCGAGCACCTGGCGCGCCTGCGTCGAGAGGCTCTCCATGTATTTGCGGTAGCCCTCCGCGTAGATCGTGTCGAAGGCCAGCGACGATTTGCCCGAGCCGCTCGGGCCGGTGAACACCACGAGCTTTCCGCGCGGGATGCGCAGGTCGAGGTTCTTGAGGTTGTGCTCGCGCGCACCTTTGACGTGGATGTGAGTCGCAGCCTGCATGGGTGGAACGCGCAGCTTACGCATTCGTGCCGCACGTCAACGCATCGCTCGCAGTTTCGGCTCGGCGTTCACGGCTCGTCGCGAGGAATTCAGCCTTGAACCGCCCGCGCGGCGTTCGTTTCCTCCGCCAACCCCCGCCGCGACCGGAGTGCAACTCCGCCCTGATCGCGTTTCCGATCACACCCACCCGAGGTTTGGCGTTCTAAAATCTTCCTGCCGCACACATGTCCTCCCTTGTTGTCACCCGTTTCGCACGCGTCGCCCTGACCACTGTCCTCGGTCTGGCCACCCTCGTCACCTCCAGCCACGCCTTCACTTTCGCCTACGGTGAACTGAAGGGCAGCTTCGATTCCACGCTCTCTTTCGGTGGGCTTTATCGACTGCAAAACCCGAGCACCGAGTTCTACGGCACCACGAATTTCTTCAACGGCAGCCCGGGCCAGCAGAACTCCGTCAACAACGACGACGGTAATCTAAACTACAAAAAAGGCTTCGTCTCCGAGCTGCTCAAGGGCTCGCACGATCTCGAATTCCGCTACCGCAACTTCGGCGGCTTCATCCGCGGCTACTATTTCCGCGACTTGAAATCCGAGGACACGCAGCGCACCGATCTCAGCTATCAGGCCCGCGACCGCGTCGTGAGCGGCTACGAAGTGCTCGACGCCTACGTGCTCGCGAAATTCAGCCTCAATCAGGACATCCCCGTCGATCTCCGCTTCGGTCGGCAGGTGCTCAGCCTCGGCGAGAGCACCTTCATCCCGAACGGCATCAACGTCGTCAACGCCGTCGACCTCTCGAAACTCCGCGTCCCCGGCGCCGAGCTGAAGGAAGCCCTGCTCCCCGTGAACATGCTGAAGGCCTCCATCGGTCTCACCAAGGAAATCACCATCGAGCCGTTCTGGCTCCTCGAGTTTCGCCACAATGAGCTCGAGCCGGCCGGCACTTATTTTTCGACCAACGATTTCGCCAGCCGCGGCGGGCAAAACGTCTTCCTCGGATTCGGCAGCCTCGCCGACAACGGCACGCTCGGAAACATCCCGCGCGACCGCGACCGCGAGGGCAATAATTTCACCCAGTGGGGCGTCGCCTCCCACGTCACCTCGCACGCTCTCAACGACACCGACTTCGGCCTCTACTACGCACGCTACCACAATCGCTCGCCGTTGATCAGCGCCCGCACGCCGACGACCGCGATCAACCCCGATCTCACCGGCCCGCTCACCGCCGTTTTCATCCGCGCCGGCCTGCCGCCCGCCACCGCCGCCGGCATTTTCCAACTCATCATCCTCTCGCAGACGAATCCCGGCGCGCTGACGCCCGCCCAGCTCGGCACCCTTCAGGCCGCCTCCACCCAAGCCGCGATCAACGGCGCGAAATCCATCGCGCTCCTCACCGCCGCCGCCACCGGCCGTTACTTCACCGAGTATCCCGAAGGCATCAACATGCTCGGCCTCAGTTTCAACACTTCCCTCGGCCGCACCGGCATGTCGTGGCAGGGCGAGATTTCCTACAAACGCGACCAACCGCTCCAAGTGGACGACGTCGAACTCCTCTTCGCCGCGCTCTCCACGCTCAATCCCGCCTTCGGCGCCAACAACCAAATCGGCAATTATCTCGGCCAATACGGCCGGGAGGTTTCGGGTTTCCGCCGGCACCGCGTCTGGACCGCACAGTCCACGCTTACGAAAGTTTTCGGCCCCATGTTCGGCTCGCAGCAGTTCACCCTCCTCGGCGAAGCCGGCGGCGTCTGGGCCAACCTGCCCTCGAAAGATACGCTCCGCTACGATGGCCCCGGCACGTTCACCAGCGCCAACCCCGCCACGATGATCAACACCGGCAACGGCGCCTTCCCGCCCACGCCAAGCGACGCCTTTGCCGACAGCTTCTCGTGGGGCTACCAAGTCGCCGGTCGCCTCGACTACAACAACGTCTTCGCCGGCGTGAACGTTTCCCCCTCGCTCGCTTTCACGCATGACGTGAGCGGGAACACTCCGCTCCCGTTGGGGAACTATATCCACGGCCGCAAGAGCGTGAACCTCGCCGTCGAGTTCACCTATCAGAATTCCTGGTCCCTCGAAGTGCGCTACGTGAATTTCATCGGCGCGAGCCGCTTCAATCTCCTCTCCGACCGCGACTACGTCGCCGCCACCGTAAAATACTCCTTCTGAGGTAGGGCGGGTTATCCCTAACCCGCCGCGTTCGATTCCGCCCACCTTCCTTCTCCGCCATGAAAAAATATTTTCCGCTCCTCCTTCCTCTTTTCGTCCTCGCGTCCTCCCCAGCCCGAGCCGCCATCAGCGCCACCGACGCCGCCCGCCTCGGCCACGATCTCACGCCGCTCGGTGCCGAGACCGCCGGCAACGCCGCCGGCACCATCCCCGCGTGGAACGGCGGCCTCCTCACCCCGCCCTCCGGCTACAAGGTCGGCGACCACCACCCCGACCCCTTCGCCGCCGACCAGCCGCTTTTCACTGTCAACGCGTCCAACCTTTCCACCTACGAAGCGCAGCTCACTGCCGGCCACATCGCGCTCCTCAAGGCCTACCCCGACTACAAGCTCGTCGTCTATCCCACGCACCGCAGCGCCTCTAATCCCCAGCGCATCTACGATGCCACCCGCAAAAACGCCCCGACCGCGCAGCTCATCGCCACCGGCAACGGCATCACTGGCACGACCGTCGGCATCCCGTTTCCCCTCCCGCAAAACGGCCTTGAGGTGATTTGGAATCATCTCACGCGCTATCGCGGCATCTCGCTCTCCCGCCACATCGGCCAAGCTGCGCCTACTCGCGGCGGCAGTTACACGCTCGTGCAATTCGACGAGGAAATTCTCTTTAACTACTGGCGCGAAGGCATCACCGACTCCGCACTCGACAACACCCTCCTCTATTACAAACAGGCCGTCGTCGCCCCCGCCCGTCTCGCCGGCTCCATTTTGCTCGTCCACGAGACGCTCGACCAGGTGAAGGAGAAACGCCGCGCCTGGGTTTACAACGCCGGCCAGCGCCGCGTCCGTCGCGCCCCTGATGTCGCCTACGACAATCCCGGCACCGCCGCCGACTCCATGCGCACCAGCGACCAGTTCGACATGTTTAACGGCGCGCCCGACCGCTACGACTGGCAGCTCGTCGGAAAAAAGGAAATCCTCGTTCCCTACAACTCCTACAAGTTGCACAGCGACTCGGTAAAATACTCCGACATCCTGAAGCCCCTTCACATCAACCAAGACCTCGGCCGCTATGAATTGCACCGCGTCTGGGTCGTGGAGGCCAGGCTCAAGGCCGGCATCTCGCACATCTACCCGCGCCGCACCTTCTACGTCGACGAGGACAGCTGGCAGATTCTCGCCGTGGACCAATACGACTCGCACGGCCAGATCTGGCGCGTCTCCGAGGCGCACTGCATCAACTACTACGACGCGCAGCTTTTCTGGAGCACGCTCGAGGTTCACACCGATCTGATCGCCGGCCGCTACCTCGTCGTCGGCCTCGATAACGAAGGTCCGATGTATGATTTTAACCTCAAGCGCACGCCCACCGATTTCACGACCGACGCCCTCCGCCGCGACGGCGTCAGGTAGGGCGCGACATCCCTCACGCGCCGCTGCGCTCTGCCCCCTCTCCGGCTCCGAGTCACGATGCGCCTAAAAACTCTCATCGTCTTTTCGTTCTTCTTCACGGTCTCGGCCTTCTCCACCCCCGCCGAGCCCGCGCCCAAAATGCTCCTCCTCGCCGGTGCCCTCGCCGGCACCGACGCTATCGTCGCCGTCGGCGAACGCGGCACGATCCTCCGCTCCTCCGACAGCGCGCACACGTGGCAACCCGCCGCCACCGTCCCCGCCGCTCCCTTCGGCCCGACCGCCACGCTCACCGGCGTCACCTTCGCGCCCGACGCCCAACACGGCTGGGCTGTCGGCCACGATGCGCTCATTCTTGCCACCACCGACGCCGGCCACACCTGGCAAAAATCCTGGCAGGGGGAAAATCTCTCCGACTCCTTCCTCGACGTCCTGGCGCTCGACGCCCGCCACGTCCTCGCCGTCGGTGCCTACGGACTCTGCCTCGAAACCACCGACGCCGGCCACACGTGGCAGCGCCGCAAAATCATCGACAGCGACTACCACCTCAACCGTATCACCCGTGGCCCCACCGGCACGCTCTACCTCGCCGGCGAGCACGGCACCCTCCTCCGCTCCCGCGATGCCGGCGCGAAATGGACGTCGATCGATTCGCCCTACGACGGCTCCTTCTACGGCATTCTCCCGCTCGACGCCCACACGCTCGTCGCCCATGGCCTGCGCGGCCGCGTCTATCGCTCCCCCGACGACGGCGACACGTGGCAACTCGTCGCCGTCGATCAACGCGCCCTGATTGCCGCCGCCACCCAGCTCAAAAATCGCACCCTCCTCCTCGCCGGCCAAGCCCGCGCCCTCTACCTGAGCCGCGACTACGCCCGCACCGCCGTCGCGTGGCCTGCGCCCATCGCCCCCGCGATCTCGGCGTTGCTCGAACTTCCCTCCGGCGAAATCCTCGCCCTCGGCGAAGCCGGCGCGTCGATTCTGCCCAAGCCCTGACCATGCTCGAAAAATTCGCCGCTTGGATCTTCCGCTGGCGCACGCCACTGGTCCTCGGTTTCGCCCTGCTCACCGTGGCGATGGCGTGGCAGCTCACGCACCTCCGCGTCGACGCGAGCTTCAACAAATCCATTCCGCTCGAGCACCCGTTCATTCGCACGTTCACGAAACACCAAGCCGAATTCGGCGGTGCCAACCGCATCCTCATCGCGCTCACCGTGAAATCCGGCGACATCTTCACCCCGGAATATTTCGCCGCGCTCCGCTCCGTCACCGACGAGGTTAACTACATCCCCGGCGTGGACCGCGCGCAGGTGCAGTCGATCTTTACGCCCAACGTCCGCTTCATCGAGGTGATGGAAGACGGCTTCTCCGGCGGCAACGTCATCCCCGCCGACTTCACCCCCACGCCCGAGAATTTCCTCCGTGTCCGGGAAAACATCCTGAAGTCCGGCAAGCTCGGCCAGCTCGTCGCCCACGATTTCACCGGCGCCATCGTGAGTGCCCAGCTCCTCGAAATCGACCCCGCCACTGGCCGGAAACTCGACTATCTCGACGTCTCCGCCGCGCTCGAAAAAATCCGCACCCGGGTCGAGCGCGAGGGCGGCGGCGCGATCGGCGTCCACATCATCGGCTTCGCTAAAATCATCGGCGCGATCAGCGACGGCGCGCGCGGCGTGTTGTCGCTCTTCGGCGTGTCCGTCGTCGTCACCGCGCTGCTCGTGTGGTATTACGCCGGCCGCTGGAAACTCGCCCTCGCCCCCGTGCTTTGCTCGCTCGTCGCCGTCGTGTGGCAGCTCGGTGCCCTCACCGCGCTCGGCTACGGCATCGACCCGTTTTCGATCCTCGTGCCGTTCCTCGTCTTCGCCATCGGCGTCAGCCACGGAGTCCAAAAAATCTGCACGTTTCGCAATGAGATCTTCAAGGGCCACGACGGTCCTGCCGCCGCGCAATCCGCCTTCATGCAGCTCATCGTCCCCGGCATTGTCGCGCTCATGACCGACACCATCGGCTTCCTCACCATGCTCGTCATCAAGATCGAGACGATCCACGAGCTCGCCATCACCGCATCGCTCGGCGTCGGCGTCATCATCGTCACAAATTTTTTCCTCCTTCCCATTCTCCTCTCCTACCTGCGCCTCCCGCCGTCCTACGCCGTCTGGGTGGCCGCGCGCCGCGACCGCCTCAACTGCGTCTGGGCCAAGTTTATTCTCCTCCTCCGTCCCGCGCCCTCGCTCGCCATCGTGGTCGCGTCCCTCGCCCTCGGAGCGTGGGCCTGGTTCAAGGCCGAACAAGTCCACGTCGGCGACACCGATGCCGGCGTGCCTGAACTCCGCCAGGATTCGCGCTACAACACCGACACCCGCCTCATCACCTCCCGGTTCAACATCGGCGTCGACGTGCTCTCGGTCATCGTGGAAACGATTCCCAACGGCTGCGTCGATCACGAGGTCGTCACGCTCATGGATCAGTTTGAAGGCCGCCTCCGTGCCGTGCCCGGCGTGCAGTCCATCGTCAGCCTCACGTCCGTCGCGAAGACCATCAACGCCGGCTATAACGAAGGCTCCCTCAAGTGGCGCATCCTCCCGCGCCATCCCTCCACGCTCGCTCAGGCCGTCGCCCCCATCGAGACCGCCACCGGCCTGCTCAACTCCGACGCGAGCGTGATGCCGATCCTCATCTTCCTCGCCGACCATAAAGCCGGCACGCTCCGCGCCGTCACCGCCGCCGTGCAAACCTTTGCCGCCGACCACCCGTCACCGAAGGCAAAATTCCTCCTCGCGAGCGGCAACGCCGGCGTGATGGCTGCGACCAACGAGGTCGTCGCCGCCGCGCAGACTCCCATTCTCCTCTGGGTTTTCGGCGCCGTGATCGCGCTCTGCCTGCTCACGTTTCGCTCCTTCGCCGCCACGCTCTGCATTGTCGTCCCGCTCGCGATCGTGAGCTGGCTCGCCTACGCGCTGATGTTCTACCTCGGCATCGGCCTAAAAACGTCGACGCTACCCGTCGTCGCGCTCGGCGTCGGCATCGGCGTGGACTACGGCATCTACATTTTCGCACGGCTCCAGACGGAGTTGAAAGCCGGCGCGTTCTTCGAGGATGCGATGCGCACCGCGCTGGAAGACACCGGAACTGCCGTGGTTTTCACCGGGCTGACCTTGGCGATTGGCGTGAGTTTGTGGATGTTCTCCGACCTGAAATTCCAAGCCGACATGGGAATTCTGCTCACGTTCATGTTCCTCGTGAACATGCTCGCCGCGATCATCCTCCTCCCCGCCATGGCCCGCTGGTTCTGGCGCCGCCGCGCCGCACCCCTCACGTAGGCAGCCCCACGCGCAGGCGCGCCCTTTCGTCTGGCCAGCGCGTCTCGGCTGCACTCGTCTTTGGAGCAAGAATGTTCTGCATCTATAAGACTGATCCCGATTGGATAAGTGTTGTGCGGACGCTCCAAAGCGACACTCAGGTCAATTTTTGGCGTCGAAACACTAACGCGTTGAGTCTTCCGATCGGTTCTTGGTTTTACTTTAGCCAGCGACGCTCACGAGAAATTGTCGGTCGAGGTATCTTTGTGGGTTACGAAATTCAATCGGTTGATCGCGCTTGGCAGCTCTACGGCGTTGGCAATGGTGTGCGGTCCCTCTCCGCTCTGCGGTCTCGCGCGGCCGCGGTGCTCAAAGTCGATTCGTTAAGCGCTGAGATCGGCTGCATTATCCTTTCCGAGCTTGAGTTTCTTCGGGCCGGAGAAACCTACATAATATCGAACTCCGACTACGCTCGAAGTATTGTTGGACCAAAATATTTCGGAGACGTTGAGCTCACGGATTTGCATTCGCGATTCGTGGAGGATCCTGAGCCATCACTTAATGGTGTAGTTCATGAGCCAGAAGTAACCTACCACGAAGGTGGTTCCTTTTTTTCGTATCGAAGAGGATATGAGCGGAATCCTGAAGCAAGACGACAATGCTTGGCTCACCACGGCTTTGCCTGCGCGGCATGCGGGCTTGTTTTGGAAAAGCGCTACGGCACCGCTGCTCGCGAGCTAATCCATGTTCACCACCTTTTCCCGCTCTCGGATACCGAAGGACCTCACGCGGTTAGTCCGATTTCAGATTTGGTTCCGCTTTGCCCCAATTGTCACGCTGTCGCTCATCGAAAAGTGCCGCCATTTACCATCGAAGAAATGAAGGTGATGCTTAGCCTATGAAGCACTAACCAAGAGCCATTCCCAACCACCGATCAACCATGTCCGCCGAACCCACTAGCCCGCCCTTCTTCACCGAAGCCCAGCGCCGCATCATCGGCTTTACCCTCACCCTCGCCGCCTTGCTCGGCTCCGGGGCGCTCATCATCGCTGCGTTCATCGTTTTCGGCCGGCTCGTCGGTTTCTTTTCCAGCGTCCTCTGGCCGCTCGCCGTCGCGGCGGTGCTCGCGCTCATTCTCCGTCCGCTCGTCGATTTTCTCGGACGCCGGCTCAAGCTCCGCCGCACCGCCGCCGTCGTGCTCATCTACGGCATCGTCGTGCTTCTCCTCGGCGGAGCGCTCCTGCTGTTGATCCCGCCGCTCGCCGACCAGTTGCTCGATTTCATCACCTACCTGCCGACCCTCTGGACCGACGCTCATGCCTACATCGCCGAGCACTACCCGCAATGGATCGCCCTCGCCCGCCGCCAGCTCGCCAACCCCACCATCCACCGGGTCGTCGACGCCGTCGCCACCGAGGGGCAGGCCATGCTCTCGCAAACCCTCCCCACCTTGCGCAGCGCCGGCGGCAGCCTCCTCGGCCTCGGGGCCTTTGCGACCCATCTGCTCATTATACCCGTCTATCTTTTCTTTTTTCTCCTCTCCGACGGCGATCCCACGCGCAACCTCCACCGTCAGCTTCCTTTCCTTAAACCGTCAGTGGGCGACGATCTCGTTTTCCTCCTGCGCGAGTTTATCGGCATCGTCGAGTCGTTCTTCCGCGGCCAGCTCATCATCGGTCTCATCATGGGCGCGCTGCTCGCCCTCGGCTTCACCCTCATCGGCCTCAAGTTCGGGCTCGCGATCGGCCTGCTCGTCGGCGTGCTCAACATCGTCCCCTACCTCGGCAGCATCATTGGCCTCGCCGTCACGCTGCCTCTCGCGTTTTTCCAGCCCGACGGCGGCTGGAAACTCGTTGGCCTCGTCCTGCTCGTGAAACTCATCGTGCAAACCATCGAGGGCTGGGTGCTCACGCCGAAGATCATGGGCGAGCGCACCGGCCTGCACCCGGTCACGATCATCGTGGCGATTTTCTTTTGGGGCACGGCCTTCGACGGCATTCTCGGCATGTTGCTCGCGATCCCGCTCACCGCGTTTTTCGTGACCGCATGGCGCCTCGCAAAACGAAAATATCTCAAGCCCGCCTCCTGATGAGCGGCGCCCCCCGCACCGCCCCCGAACAGTGCGCCCAGTGCGGCGAAGCTATCCCGCCCCGCGCCCTCGCCTGCCCCGAATGCGGCGCCGACGAACGCACGGGCTGGCGCGAGCAGTCCATCTACGACGGCCTCGATCTTCCTGACGAAACGCCACCCTCCGATCCTGCGCGTAAATCCTCCATCCTCCACTGGTCCACGTGGGCGATCCTCGTCGTGCTCACGGCCATCCTGCTCTTCAGCGCCTTCGGCCGGCACTAGCTGAATCGCGTTCGCGGGATTTCCAAACCCGCCGCTTGCATCCGCGCTCCCGCCGCGTCTTCTGCGTTTTCTCACTGATGCCTTGGGACGTTCAATTCCGCTCCGGCAGTCTCTACCTCCCGCAAATCGACTGGTGGCTCGACGCGCATTTTCCCACCGCGCGCTCCTTCGTTTCCCACGCGCATTTCGACCACCTCGCGCCGCACCGCGAAATTCTCTGCTCCCCCGGCACCGCCCGCCTCATGCGCGCGCGCATGCCCGCCGAGCGCACCGAACACATCCTGCCCTTCGGCCACACCGAGCAACTCACGGCCGACACCACCGTCACGCTCCATCCCGCCGGCCATATTTTTGGCTCCGCGCAATGTCTCCTCGCCCACGCGGAGCACGGCTCGCTGCTTTACACTGGCGATTTTAAACTTCGCCGCGGCCTCTCCGCCGAACCCTGCGCCACTCCACGCGCCGATGTCCTCATCATGGAGACGACCTACGGCCTGCCACGCTACGTCCTTCCTCCGACTGCTCAGGTTCTCGCCGACATCGTCGCCTTTTGCCGCCACACCGTCGAGGACGGCGACACGCCCGTGCTCTTCGGCTACAGCCTCGGCAAAAGTCAGGAACTGCTCTCCAGCCTCGCCGGCGCTCAACTCCCCGTGATGCTCCACCCGCAGACGCTCCGCCTCACGCGCGTTTACGAGGAACTCGGACTCACCTTCCCGCCCTACCGTGAATTTTCCGCCGCCGAGGTCGCCGGTCACGTCGTCATCTGTCCGCCGCAATCGCGCACCTCCGCCTTTCTTAAAAAAATTCCGCGGCACCGCACCGCCGTCATCACCGGTTGGGCGCTCGATCCCGGCGCGATCTACCGCTACCAATGCGATGCCGCGTTTCCGCTCTCCGACCACGCCGATTTCACGGATCTTCTGCGCTTCGTCGAACTCGTCCAACCGAGCCGCGTTCTCACCCTGCACGGTTTTTCCACCGAGTTCGCGCGAACGCTCCGCGAGCGCGGCATCGACGCGTGGGCCATCAACCAGCCCAACCAACTTGAGCTCACGCTCCCCGCGACATCCGCCGTTCTTTCCGCGCCTTCCCCGGCCGCCGCTCCCGTCACGCCTTCCCGCCCGGGCGATTTTTCCGCGTTATCCCTCGTCGCAGACCAACTCAAACTCGCCCCCGGCCGCCTCGACAAAACGGCGATCCTGCGCGATTACCTCGCGGCCCTTCCCGCCGACGACGCCGCCCTCGCGGCGCTCTATCTTACCGGCCGCGCTTTCCCGCAATCGTCCGACCAAACCCTCAATCTCGGCTGGTCCGTCCTCCAACGCGCCGTCCTCGCCGTCGCCGGCCTCACCCAAGCC
>JANYBX010000389.1 GCA_025360615.1 Opitutia bacterium | reverse complement strand
CATCGAGATCGCCCCGCTCGCCTACATGCGCGGCCGCACGCTCTCAAACGCCTTCATCGTCCTCGACGAAGCTCAGAACACCACGCCCGAGCAGATGATGATGTTCCTCACCCGCCTCGGCGAAGCGTCGCGCATGGTCGTCACCGGCGACATCACGCAAATCGACCTCCCCCGCACAAAGCCGAGCGGCCTCTTGGAAGTCCGCCAAATCCTCCGCGACATCCCCGGCATCGACTTCCACCTCTTCAACGGCGCCGACGTCGTCCGCCACCCCCTCGTCCTAAAAATCATCGAAGCCTACGAAAACTACCGCAACCCCATCGGCAGCGAGAATGGTGCGGCGGATAAACCTTCCAACCCGATAAGCTAATACTCGCCCGTCCACCGCCTTTTCCGTTTTGCGCTTCCGGTGCTTTTTGTGGCCATCCCGATTCATGAATTTCCCGTCGCCGCGAGCACTCACCCCACTCTAAAACCCGCCTCGAATTAGCGCCTGACGCCGCACGTTTCTTCCTCCACGCTGCTCCCGGTCATGTCCGTCAAAAACCAGTGGAAACTCCTCGTCGGCGGCCTCGGCGCGCGCCGCGCCGCCGCTTCGCCCGCGCATTCGCCGGCGCTGGAATTCCTCGACCGCAACCGCCTCGTCGCCGCTCTCATCTTCATCGTCACCGTCGCCGCCATCGTGCTCATCAGCTCGGCGGGTATGACGACCCTCCACCTCCCCGTCCTCCCCGGCCAGACTGCCACTGTCCGCGTCACCGCCGCCGCCGCTTTCAATTATCCCTCCGAGGAAAAAACCCGCGCCGCCCGCGAGCAGTTCCTCGACCGCGTCCCCCCCGTTTACCGTCTCGATTTTGACGGCCTTCACCAGTTCGAGGCCGGCGCGCGCGATCTCCTCGCCCGCCTCGCCGCCTACGAAACCGCGCGTCCCCCGGGCACCCTCGTGTTTCCGAATTCCCGCGCCGATCTCACTGCGCTCGCCGACACTTTCAACTCCGTCCACCATCAGCACCTCACCGCCGAAGACCTCGCCGCTCTCCTCACCGCCGGCGACGCCAAGACCCGCGCCACCCTCTTCGACAACGGCCTCTCCGCCCTCCGTGAACTCCACGCCGAAGGCATCCACGACGCCGCTCTCTCCAACCCGACCGCGAGCGGCGGCGTGACCGTTTTCCAAATCGCCCGCCCCGGCGCCGACATCACCCCCCGCTCCGTCCAGTCCGTCGAGGATGCGCTCACCATCCTCCGCGTCAGCCTCGCCGCCGACGGCGTGCCCCGCCCAGCCGCGCAAGCGCTCTTCCGTTTCTTCCGCGTCGGCGTCGCGCCCAACATCCTCTTCGACCGCGCCGCCACCGAGAAACGCGCGGCTGAGGCCGCCCGCTCGCTGCAACCCGTCCGGGTCTCCGTCGCGCGCGGCCAGACCATCCTCGAGGCCGGCGAACGCGTCGGCCCCGAGCAATACGAGATGTTCAACGAACACCGCCGCTACCTCCTCGCCCACGGCGACGCCGAACTCCACGAAGGCCTCGCTCTCTTCGGCCGCGTGCTCCTCGTGCTCGCGATGGTCCTCGCCTCGATCATCTACATCCGCCTCGAAGACCCCGAGACCCTCCGCAGCAACGTCCGCCTCGGCCTCCTCGCCCTCGTCGTCATCCTCAACCTCGCCCTCGTCCGCGTCGTTTACGCCCTCGGCGGCGCGGAGTTCTTTGTGCGCGACGGCTCGTGGGCTTCCACGCTCCCCTACGTCGCCCCCACCGCGTTTGCCCCGCTCATCGTCGCCATCCTGATCGACGCCGGCTCCGCCATTTTCATGGCGCTCCTCATCTCCATCTTCACCGGCGTCATCTACGGCAACCGCCTCGACCTCCTCGTCCTCACCTTCCTCTCCTCGCTCGTCGCGATTTTCTTTTGCCGCGATGCCATCCGCCGCGGCCGCGTCGTTCGCGCCGCCGCCGCCGGCGGCCTCACCGTCGCCGCCTTCGCCGCGCTCATCGCCGTCGCCGAGCAAACTCCCTTCGATACCCTCGCCCGCCAGATGGCCGCCG
>JANYBX010000429.1 GCA_025360615.1 Opitutia bacterium | reverse complement strand
GCCCGCGATTCTCCTGGTGGATCTGATCGCGATCGGGCTCGCGGTGCTCAGCGCCTCGCTCGCGTCGGTCGCCGCCGTGCTCGTGCTCACGCTGCTGGCCACCGGGCTGAGCATTTTCCGCGTACCGGCCGAGGTGGTGTTCGCGCCGTCGCTGCTGCTGGTCATCGGCGGCTTCGCGGTGTTTTTCTTCGCGGCGAGCCTCTGGCTCGTGCGCAAGCTCGGCCCGAAACTCTCGACCGCAAACGATCAGCTCAACGCCGTCTTCGGCGATGCGCGCGCGCAGCTTCCGGCGTTCGCCTCATTGCTGCCGTTTCTCCTGCTCATCATGGCGTGCGCGCGGCTCGCGGTGCCCAACCCCTCCGCGGTCTTCGGCCTCGGTCTGCTGCTCGTCGTGCTGACGCTCGGGCTCGCGCGGCTGCTCATCATCGAGTGGCTCCCGGCGTGCGCGCTCGCCGGCATGGCGGCGCTCGAGCTGGTCTGGCATACGCGCCACTTCGAGCCGGGCGCACCGGGCGTGCCGCTGGCATGGTATGTCGGCTTCTACGCGGTGTTCGCCGCCTATCCGTTTTTGTTTCGGCAAAAATTCGCGCGACTCACCGGACCATGGACGGTCGCGGCGGCGAGCGGGCTCGCGCATTTCTGGATGGTTTACCAAGCGATCAAGACCGCGGGGCCCAATGATTTTCTCGGCATCGTGCCCGCGCTTTTCTCCCTCGCGCCGCTCGGAAGCCTCGTCGTCATCCTGCGCACCGCCGCAGCCGACAATCCGAAGCGGCTCAACCAGCTCGCGTGGTTCGGCGGCGTCGCGCTGTTTTTCATCACGCTCATCTTCCCGATCCAGTTCGAGCGGCAGTGGCTCACCGTGGCGTGGGCGCTCGAGGGCGCGGCGCTGCTCTGGCTGTTTCACCGCGTGCCGCACGCGGGCCTCCGCGCGACCGGGGCCGTGCTGCTCGTGACCGCATTCGTGCGGCTGGCGCTGAATCCCGCCGTGCTCGGCTACCACGTGCGCGGAGACACCGGAATTTTGAACTGGTATCTCTACGCCTACGGCCTCGCGACCGCCTCGCTCTTCGCCGGCGCGAACCTGCTCTCGCCCCCGCGTGAGCGCGTGCTCGGCGTCAACGCCCCGCCGCTCTTCAACACCCTCGGCGTCATCCTCGCGTTTCTCCTCCTGAATATCGAGATCGCCGACTTTTTCACCGAGCCCGGCGCACGCTCGCTCGCGTTTCGGTTCTCGGGAAATTTCGCCCGCGACATGACCTATACGATCGCGTGGGCGCTCTTCGCGCTCTGCCTGCTGAGCGCCGGCCTCTGGAAACAAAATCGTTTCCCGCGCTACGCCGCCATCGCGCTCCCGAGCGTCGCCCTCCTCAAGCTTTTCTTCCACGACCTCGCGCACCTCGAAGCTCTCTACCGCATCGGCGCGCTCTTCGGCGTGGCCGTCATCGCGATGCTCGCCTCCTTCGCCTACCAACGCTTCCTGCCGAGCCATGAAAAATCCACCCCGCCCACATCGTAGTCCGTTCGCGCTGCTGGCCGCGTGGTTTGCCATCACGTGCGCCGCCGCCGTCACTCCGACCGAGTGGCAGCATCGGCAAACTCTCAACGTCCCCGCGCCCGGCCTCGCCCAGCTCGCGCTGCCCGCCACCACGTTCGACGCCGCGCAGCCCAACCTCCCCGATCTCCGCCTGCTCGACGCCGCCGGACAGGAAGTGCCTTATCTATTAGACTACGACTTGGCGTCCCGCGGCTTCGCCGCAGCCCAACCGCTCGCGCCAAAATCATTTCGCTCCGTCCCCAGTGGCGACACGACGCAGCTCATCATCGAGACCGGCAACGCGACCGCTTTTTTCGACGCCATCGAACTCGAAACCTCCCTCCCTTTTTTCCTCAAGGCCGCCCATGTGGAAATTTCCAACGACGGCGTCGCGTGGCAGTCGCTCGGCGCGGCCACGCCGGTGTTTCGCCAATTCGGCGCGGAGCAACTCCGCCTCTCGCTTAACCGGAGCCGCGTCGCGTTCGTGCGCGTGACGCTCGACGATTTTCGCTCGCGCCCCGTCGCCTTCACCGGCGCCAAACTCCG
>JANYBX010000414.1 GCA_025360615.1 Opitutia bacterium | reverse complement strand
GGCGGGGTGTCGTTCACGCGGAGGACGTCCCACGCCGTGTAGGTGTAGTAGTAAGCGCCGAAGCCACCTGCGAGGTAGACTTCCCACGCGCGGCGGACGACTTCCTCGGGCGATTGCGCGACGCTGTAAGTCTTGTCGGTGCTTCCTCCCGGGCCCTGTTCGTAGCCGAACTCGGTGTTGATCACCGGCCACGCCCGCTGCCGGAGATGCGCGAGCATGATCTCGCGCCACTGTTTGTGCTGTTGGTCGGACCGATAGTCCGCGAGTCCATCGTAAGAGCCGCGATCATAATTCTCGCGATCGTCATGCACGGTCAGAAGACGGTGATAGGGATCGTTCGCACGAATGAAGCGCAAGCGGCCGAGCTTGTAGTCGAGGTCTTTTTCGTAGTGAGCTTCCTTCGCCAGGTCCCACGTGATGTTGGGATACGCGGCATAGCGCGCGATCAGCCAGCGGTAATACTGCTCGTCCTCCGCGCTTCCGTTTGTCGGCCACTTCACTTGCTTGTTATAAACTTTCATGAGCACGTGCGCCCAGATGCCGCGGCGATAAAGCGCGGCGATCACGCGATCGTAGTGTTGCCAATAGGTGAGATTCAACCGGCTGTGGTCGGGCTGCTCGTTGCTGCCCTCCCACGCGTAGCGCGGTGGCGGACCGAAATCATCGTCACCCGTCCGACCTTTGCGCCACGTCGTGTCGTGAGCGTAGGCATTTAGGATAATGAAATTGAATCCGTGAGCCGTGAGCTGATCGAGAAAGGGATTGATCGTCGGGAGCGCCGGATCGTTCGCATCGAGTGCCCAAAGCCAGTCGCACTCATAACCGACGGGGAGAAAGCGGGTGCCGTCCTCGAAAATAAACTGATGCGGGCGCTCCGGGTCGACGCGCACGCTGCCGTGAACAGCCGACGAGTGAGGCGCGATGCACGTGAACGCGGCGTGTTTGCCGTCCAGCTCCGCAACGTCGGAATGGGTAACGAGCGACCACGCACCTTCGGTCGCCGCGGAGACGCGAACCTTCCACGTGGAATCGCCGTCGTAAAAACCGGGCATCGTAAGTTTGGCGCCGCCGGGACCGCTGAGATCGGCGGAAAACGTCACCCTAAATGGATTCGCCTGCGGTACCGAGCACTTGAATGCGAAATCATGCGGCTCCCAACGCGGCACTACCAAGTCCTCAGCCGCGGCGAAACGAATCGAACCGAAGAGAAACGCGGCGACGGTGCAGGCGACGGCTGGAAAGCAACGAATTCGACCGAGGTTCATGGCGACATTGCGGGTTCCAATACGTGTTTGATCTCCGCCGGAAACTCGGTGATCGAGCGAATCTGGATTCGGCGGTAAAACACTTCCGCACTTTCCGACTGCAGTTGCAGTTGTCCGCCTTCGAGGGGTGATTCCACCCCGGGCGCGCCTTCGATCACCGCACAGTTGCGAATCACGTTTACGATCTGGCCGTTCACGACGTGCACTGCGGTGCGCCCGATGACATAGAGTTCGAGCGTATTCCATTCGCCATTCGGCCTCTCAAAATCTCCGCGCCGGTGGGCAGCGCGGTTTCCGCCCTGCTCCTTCACGCCAGCGCCCACTCTCGTGGGTTTCCCGGAAATCGGATCGTAGATCCACACCTTGGAGGGCGGCTTGATGAGGACGACATCGGCGCGGGCACCCCCGAGTGGATAGAGATCCCCCATATCGTTTTCCTGCACCTCAAACTCCAGGCAGCGTTTCCACGTGTTCCAAAATGCTCCGTGAGGTCCGGTGCAGTGATAGAGAAGACCGCTGTTGCGCGGCAGACTGAGCCGTGGCTCCCATTTCTTTTCACCCCATTTCACGTCGAGACGGAGGTGATAATTGGAATAGTTTTCCCGCGTGGTGAGGCCGCCCCAGATTTCGCCGGTGACATGAAGCACCGGCTCTCCCGATTCCAGGCTGACGGAAAAAACCTGTTTGGGATCGTTCCCCAGTCCCATCGGCGGACCGCTGCGTCCATTGGCACTCTTCGGCGTGCCCTCCGGCAAACCCGTGACGCTCTGATGGGGAGAGCCCATCCAAATTTCCCAAGCGGAGAGCTTTTCATCGAGCAACGACTTCCACCCCTCGACGGTCGCCCCACCCGGCGATGTTTCCAGACGGAAAGCGCCCGCCACTGTCGAAGCTGTTTCTCCGGATAGATTTGAAGGCCGTGGATATTTTTTGGTCGCATCTTCAATGACCACCACCCAATCCCCGCCCCGCGGCCGCTGCTCCAGCGCAAGGCTTCCTGCATTTGCGAACGTCTCGTGAATCGTCTCCGTCAAGCCTGTCTCCGGACTAAACCAATAGGCGTCCAACACCGGCGCCGCGATCACTTGGGTGTCGAGCGTGACGCTCCGGGGTGCGCTGATGTAAGCCATGAGAAAAGTCGCATCGTTACGGCCCGCGGTGCCGTCGCGCGTCGCTTGGACGCGGGTTGCGACGTCCGTGCCCTGTCCGGCCAGTACC
>JANYBX010000408.1 GCA_025360615.1 Opitutia bacterium | reverse complement strand
TGGTGACGAAGTCGGCGTGCGGAATGGGCGACGGGTGGACGCCGGCGGCGACGAGGCCGGCGATGTGCGCGATGTCGGCGAAGAGGAGCGCGCCGACGCTGCGGGCGATCTCGCCCATGCGCGCGAAGTCGATCACGCGCGAGTAGGCGCTGGCGCCGACGGTGATCATTTTCGGTTTCTCGCGGGCGGCGATGACGGCGAGTTCGTCGTAGTCGATGAGGCCGGTATCCTCGCGGACGCCGTATTGGACGAAGCTATAGAGTTTGCCGGAAAAATTGGCCGGGTTGCCGTGCGTGAGATGGCCGCCGTGGCTGAGGTTCATGCCGAGGATTTTGTCGCCCGGCAGAAGGCACGAGGTGTAAACGGCGAAGTTGGCCTGCGAGCCGGAGTGCGGCTGGACGTTCGCGTGCTCGGCGCCGAAGAGGAGTTTCGCGCGCTCGATGGCGAGGGTCTCGACCTTATCGACGAACTCGCAGCCGCCATACCAGCGTTTGCCGGGATAGCCCTCGGCATATTTGTTCGTGAGCACGCTGCCTTGCGCCTGCATGACGGCGGGGTAGGTGAAATTTTCCGAGGCGATGAGCTCGATGTGGCTCTGCTGGCGGGCGAACTCAGCGGAGATGGCCGAGTAAATTTCGGGATCGAGGGAGGCAAGTGGCGTGGAGTTCAGCATGGCGTAAAAGGTGAAAGTGAAACGCTCACGCAATGGCGCGCAGAGGCAAAGATTTTTTGCAGGCGCGTCTGGTGAAAGATGCGCGGATGCGTTTGGGTGGCGCGGGAAGGAGGAAGGCGAGGAGGGGTGGAAACCGCTAATGAATTTCGCCAAGGGCGAAATTTTGGAAATGCCCTGCGGCTGATCGCCTCCGGGGCGGTGTTTGGCGGCGGCTGATCGCAGCCGGGGGGACGCTACTTCGCAAGGCGGCGGGCGCGGATTAGGTGAAGATGCAGCGCCAGAATAGCGCCTGAAACCCACGGGTAACGGACCGCGAGTTCGTAGGTCTCGATGGCGGACTGGACGCGGGGCCAAGCGCGCCGTGAGTCCAATTTATTTCGCCACACGGGTCTTAATAAACTCCAGCAGACTCGGGATGGCTTCGACCATTTCGTCGCGGGCGGACTCGTAGAGTTTGAGCGGGCCGCCGAAGGGGTCGCCAATTTCCCGGCCGGCGGGCGGCGGCATGAATTCGCGGAAAAGATAAATGTGGCGCGGGGTCGGCTCGATGGCGGCTTCGAGCGCCATGCGGTGCGACTCAGTCATGCCGAGGACGAGGAGGGCGTTTTTGACGAGCTCATCGGTGACCGCTTGGCTGCGGTGGCCGGAGATATCGAGGCCGACTTTTTTCATCGCCGTGACGGAGTTGGCGCTGACGGTGTCACCGCGGCCGCCGGCGACGGAGGCGGAGATGACCTTGAGCGAGCGCAGCGGCTCGGGCTGGGCGCGGAGCGCGTGTTGCAGGAGGGCGGCGGCCATCGGGCTGCGGCAGATGTTGGCCGTGCAAATGACGAGGATGGGACCGGGCGCGGACATCGGTGAAAGCGACGAAGGGGACAGGATTTTTTGCGAAACGCAATCCGCGCGCGGATCAGATTTTTTTCAGGGCGAGGAGGGTGCGGTGCAGGTGCACGGCGCGCTGGAGCACGGCGTCGAGGAGCGGCGGCGGACCGGGGACGGGTGGGGCGGAGGGGTCGGCGGGCGGGGGAGTTTCAGGCACAGCGGGGGCGCGGTCGGGCTGGCGGTCGCGGGCGAGCTTGGCCTCGTCGTTGCGGGGTTTGTCGACAGGAGAGTTGAGGAGCGCGTCGAGCGGCGTGCCGGCTTCGAGGGCGTCGTAGGCGTTGCGATCAGTTTCCGGAGGGACGGCGAGGGCGATGTCGGGCGTGAAGCCGGGCGCGGCGGGGGCGAGGACGACGAGGCCGGCGGAATGTTCGCGGCGGCAGAGCGCAGCGAGCAGGGCGGAGCTGGTGGCGGAGTTGACGAGAACGAAAACGGGTGCGCGCGGGGCGGAGTGGAATTTCAACCAGGCGGAAAGCGCCGTCGCGGCGGCGATGTCGCCGGTGGCGGTGCGAAGATCGAGAACGAGGGCGGACGCGTGCGGGGTGTCGGGCGAGGGAAGATCGGCGGGGAGGGCGTGCGCGCGGTGGTAACGGAGACCTTGGCCGAGATCATGGGTGAGCGGAGCGGCGCGAAGGACGGAGAGAAAGAGAACGAGAAAGACGGAGACGAAGGATTTGGTCATGAGCGGTGGAGCTGGCGCGCGCCGATGTCGCGGCGGAAATATTTGGTGGCGCACTCGATCTGGTCGCAGGCGGCGTAGGCGCGGTCGGCGGCGAG
>JANYBX010000386.1 GCA_025360615.1 Opitutia bacterium | reverse complement strand
GTGGCTCGGCGTGTTCGCTGCCTGCACCCGCGGCCCCAAACCGCTGACGCCCGCGGACATCGCCGCGATCCAGCACGCCATATTGAAGCCATTCCCTCCGTTCACCTGAAGGTTGCCCTGATTGTTGATCGCACCCTGCACCGTGGTAATCGAGCCCCGGTCGGACGTCCATGTGCTGCCGGTGGAGAGTGTGATCGCCCCGAGTGTCGTGCCATCGAGGGTCAACGTGCCGTTTATGCCGGTCCCCAGCGTGCCGCCGTTCAGAGTATTGAGCGTGCCGCCTTGGATGATCGCATTGGAGTTGATCAAGACGGTGCCGCCGTTGGCGGTGATGTTCGCCCCGGCGTTGGCGACCGTGTTCGTGATCTGCAACGTGCCGCCGTTGGTCGCCTGGAGCAGGCCCGTATTGGTGACGTTGCCGCCGCCGTTCAGGAGCATGACCTGGCCTGCCAGATTCGCGTTGATCTGGCCACCGTTGACCACGGCGAGCGAGCTGTTGCCGATGGTGCCGGCGCCTTGAATCGTATTGTTAACATTCGTGAGGGTCAGGCCAGCGCCTTGGATGTAGGGGCGGCCGTTGTTGTCGCCGTTGTCGAGGGTGACCGTGCCGCCGCCCTGCAAGCTGGTGTTGCCCGCGAGGATCACGAACGTGTTGTTTCCGCTGCCCGCATTGACTTGGACGTTCCCGAGATTGTTGAGGGTTCCCTGCACATTGGTGACCGAGCCCTTATCGCTCGTCCACGTGCTGCCGGCGGATAGCGTGATCGCGCCGAGCGTGGTGCCATCCAGGTTCGCGGTGCCGCTGTTGCCGGTGCGCATGAAGCCGCCGTTGATGGTGTTCAGCGTGCCGCCTTGGATGGTCGCATTGCTGTTAACCAGCACCGTGCCGGCGTCGGCGGTGATATTTGCACCGGAGTTTCGGATTACGTTCGCGATTTGGAGCGTGCCGCCATTGGTGGCTTTCAAGAGCCCGGCGTTGTCGATGCCGCCTGAGCCATTGAGGACCAGTGTCTGAGTGGACACGTTGGCGTCGATGACGCCGGCGGCTGAGTTCACGATCGTAAGGGGGCCGTTTCCGATCTGGCCGTATCCCTGGATCCGATTGTCGGTGTTCGTGAGGGTGACGGGACCTCCGCTGGATTGAAGGAACGCCCGCCCGTTGTTGTCGCCGCTGTTGAGCGTGACGGTGCCGCCGCCCTGAAGGGTGGTGAGGTTGTTCACGCTGAGGAACGTGTTGTTTCCACTGCCGGCGTTGACTTGGATATTGCCGTTGTTGTTGATGACACCACCGAGGGTGGTCGCCGTGCCGAGGCCACCGGTGTAAGTGCTGCCGCTGGACACCGTGACGCCTTGCAGCGCAGCCGTGCCGTTCGTGCGGACAGAGCCGGTGCCGACGGTGTTAATGGTTCCGCCGGTGATGGTCGAACTCACGTTCACGGTGCCGTTATTGCCCGTGATGTTGCCGCCCGTGTTGGCGACGTTGGACGAAATCTGGAGGATGCCGCTGCCGGACGCTTGGAGCAGACCGCCGGAGTTGGTGACGCTCGGGCTGCTCAAGGTGAGCGTCTGCCCCGACACGTTTCCGTTCACGATTCCACCCGCGCCGTTGGTGAGGGCGACATTGATGGTGCCGGTTCCTTGGATGGTGCTGGTGTTGGCAAGGGTGCCGGTGCCGCCCACGACGACGGTGCCGTTGTGGTCGCCGTAAGAGAGGGTCAGGATGCCGGTGCCCGAGAGGGCCACGTTGTTGTTGAAATTTAAAAACGTGTTGTTGCCGCTACCCGCGGTGACATTGAACGCGCCGCTATTGGAAACGGAAGTGCCGGCGACGTTGAACGAGGTGCCGAGATTAACGTTCAGCGTGTTGTTTGCGCCGATGGTGAGTTTGGCCACGTCGCCGGTGCCGGAGAGATTGACGACGGTGGGCGTGCCGGCGGTGCCGTTCGTGATGAACGTGTCCTTGATGCTCGAGGGCAGGCCGGTGCTCCAGTTGGCCGGCGTGGTGAAATTGCCGGTGCCTGCGGCGGTCCAACTGGTCGGCTGCGCGTGGGCCACGGCGAGCGAGCAGGCGAGGGCCGCGAGGATGCGGGCGGGGCGGCTGGCGAGACGAACGGTGGTTCGCGCGAGGGTGAAGATGCTGGCGGGCATGACGACCGATTTAGATTTCATGGGAAGGGACTGGGAACTGAGAGGGCGAAGGCGGGCGAAAATGAAGGCATCAATGATGCGAACCCACGGTGGGCCGCAGTTCGTTGACGAATTATTTACATCGGCAGTTTATCTGCAAAAAGCCGGATGGGCCATACGCCACATGGCGTATTCGGCGGAGCTTCGCTCGCGCGCGTAGCGGACCAAGCGTCCGCCACTCGCGCAAAAAAGCGGCTGACGAAAAATCAGCCGCTGCGCGTTCTGCTTTAGTTATCCGTCTAAACTACACGTCAGCGTTGACGTGTTCAGCGCTGAGGTTGCGCCAGCGAGCGAGGACCCGGCGGTGGATATCGTCCGGCGCGAGTCCGTAGGCGGCGCGGAGGATTTCGCCGCTGCTGCCGTGTTCGACAAATTTATCCGGCCAGCCGATGCGCTCGACGGCGGTGGGGCACTCGGCGTCTTGCAACGCCTCGAGCACGGCGCTGCCGAAACCGCCCGCAAGCACGTGGTCTTCCATCGTGACGATGAGCGGCACGAGCGTCGCCTGACTGAGGAGGAGCGTGCGGTCGAGCGGCTTCACGAAGCGGGCGTTGACGACGCCGACGGAGATGTGCTCCTCGCGTTCGAGGCGCTCGGCGAGTTTCAACGCATCGGCGATCATCGGGCCGAGGGCCCAGATCATGATGTTGGAGCCGTCGCGCAACACCTCGGCGTGGCCGAGGGGGAGGACGGCGGGCTGCGATTTGATTTTCACACCGGTGCCGGCACCGCGCGGGTAACGGATGAAACCGGGGCCGGGCAACTGGAGGCTCGTGTGGAGCATGTCCACGAGTTCGTCTTCGTCCTTCGGCTGCATGATCGTGGCGTTCGGGACGCAGCGGAGATAGGACAGATCGAAGAGCCCGTGGTGCGTCGGGCCGTCGTTGGGCGAGAGGCCGGCGCGATCCATGCAGAAGGTAACGGGGAGGTTTTGCAACGCGACGTCGTGGATGATCTGGTCGTAGGCGCGCTGGAGAAACGTGGAGTAGATGGCGACGACGGGGCGGAAGCCCTTGGTCGCGAGACCGGCGGCGAAGAGCACCGCGTGTTCCTCCGCGATGCCGACATCGAAGAACTGTTTGGGCACTTCGTTGGCGAGATGGATGAGGCCCGTGCCGCTGGGCATCGCGCCGGTGATGCCGAGGACGTTGGCATCGGCCTTGGCGAAGCGCACGAGGGCGTGGCCGAAGACATCCTGATAATTCGGCGGCGTGCCGGCGGCGACCATTTTGCTCTCGCCGGTGGTGGGATCGAAGGAGCCGAGGCCGTGGAATTTCTCCGGGTGGGCGAGGGCGGCTTCGAGGCCCCGGCCCTTTTTCGTGAGCACGTGGATGAGCACGGGCACATCGGCGTGTTTCGCGAACTCGAGATTCTTCTGGAGCTTGTCGAGGTCGTGGCCATCGACGGGGCCGAGGTAGCGGAGGCCGAATTTCTCGAAGAGCGACGACTCGACGAAGAAGTCCTTCGTCTCGCGTTTCCACTTGTGGTAAACGCGGTTCATCTCCTCGCCGGCGGGGAAGCTCTTGAAGAAACCCTCCACGTCGTGATGGAGCTTGTTGTAGGTGGGGCTGGTGCTGATACGGTTGAGGTAGCTGGAGATGGCGCCGACGTTCTTGGCGATGGACCACTCGTTATCGTTGAGGATGACGATGAGGCGCTTGGTGCTGCCGACGATGTTGTTGAGCGCCTCGAGCGTGACGCCGCAGGTGAACGCGGCATCGCCGCAAACAGCGACGACGTGCTCCGAGGTGCCGCGCAAATCGCGCGCCGTGGCCATGCCGAGCGCGGCGCTGAGGGCGGTGCCGGCGTGACCGGCGCCGAAGCTGTCGTGCGGGCTTTCCGAGCGGTAGAGGAAGCCGCTGGCGCCACCGGTCTGGCGGAGCTTGCGGAAAAAGTCGCCCTGCCGGCCGGTGAGAAGCTTGTGGATGTAGCCCTGGTGGGCGACGTCGAAGACGAACTGATCCGTGGGCGTGTCGAAAACGCGGTGCAGCGCGATCGTGAGCTCGACGACGCCGAGATTCGGGCCGACATGGCCGCCGTTCTTCGCGGTGACGGCGATGATCTCGTCGCGGATTTCCTGCGCGAGCTGCGGCAGTTGGGCGGCTTGCAGGGCTTTGACGTCGGCCGGAGTGCGGATGATTTTGAGAAGACTGGCGGCGGGCATGTAAAAGGGAGACGGAGCGAAATTAAAGAGGAGGCCGGGGGCGATCAGGTTTCGCGCTCGGTGGCGAATTTCTCGAAGGCGACGCCGTCCTTCTGTTTCTTGAGCAGCTCGATCTTGAGTTCGGCCTCCTTGAGGCGGGACTCGCAGATTTTGAGGAGCTTGGAGCCATCCTCGAACTTCGCGAGCAGCTCGGCCAGCGGCACGTCGCCCGACTCCATCGCCTCGACGATGGTTTCCAGGTTCGAGAGCGCGGCCTCGAAGGAGAGAATGGCTTGCTTGGTTTCCACGGCTGGCAAGATGGGTGCGCGGGCGGCGGTTTCAAACAATCTTTGGACTGGCGGCGGCGCGGCGTTTCGCGCGGTGTGGGGAGCGAATGAATATCGTGTTGATCGTAACGGCGGCGCTGATGCTGGCGCGCCTCGCGGGCGAACTAATCCTCTCGGCGCTGAACCGCGCCGAAGTGCGCCGCCACGCGACCACGCCTCCGCCCGCCGTGGCGGCGATCATGGACGGCGAGACTTACGCGAAGTCCGTCGCCTACACGCTGGAGAAATCCCGTTTCGGCGTGATGACGGAAATCTTCGACACGCTCGTGCTCGCGCTGGTGATTTTTGGTGGAGTGCTGCCGGTGATTTTTGCCCGCGTGGCGGCGTGGGGCGCGCCGGGCGCGGTGTGGGACGACGCGCTTTACCTCCTGATCGTGGCGATGCTGCTCGGGGTGCCAGCACTGCCCTTCGACTGGTGGGAGCAGTTTCGGCTGGAGGCGAAATTCGGTTTCAACAAAAGCACGCCCGGCCTCTGGATCGCCGACAAACTGAAAGGCGTGGCGCTCGCGCTGGCGATTGGTTTTCCCCTGCTCTGGGCGCTGCTTTCGCTCGTGCGCTGGGTCGGCCCGGCGTGGTGGATCTGGGGCTTCGGCCTGATGTTCGGCTTTCAACTGCTGATGCTCGTGCTCTACCCGAAGCTGATCCTGCCGCTCTTCAACAAACTCACCCCGCTGCCCGAGGGCGA
>JANYBX010000378.1 GCA_025360615.1 Opitutia bacterium | reverse complement strand
CATCGTCGATGTGAACGTGAAGGTCGACAAGGCCCTCGGCGACTTCTTCGGCGACCTCGACAAGAAATCCGCCACGATCCAATCCACGCCTGCCAAACCCTGATTCTCCTCCCATGAAACCCCATTTGCTCCGTCTGTTTGTCATCCTTGGCGTCCTCGTCATCGGCACGGTCGCGGTGCGCGCCGAGGATCTCGGTGCCGTCAAGGCTCGCATGACTCAACGTCTGTCGAAACTCGACGAACTCAAGGCCAGCGGTGCCATCGGCGAAAACAACCGCGGCCTCGTCGAGCTGCGCAACCCGAGCCCCGCCGCTGGCGACATCGTGGCAGGGGAAAATCGCGACCGCGAAATCGTCTATGCCGCCATCGCGCAGCAGACCGGTTCGGCGGCCGAGACCGTGGGCCGCTCCCGCGCCAAGCAGATCGCGGCCAACAGCGCCGCCGGCGTCTGGCTCCAGCGCGACAGCGGCGAGTGGTATAAGAAGTAGAGTCAGAGTCTGCGTCAGGTCTGGCGGAATTTGAGTGGAGTCGGTCGGTTTGAGGGTGGTCTCGCGTCGTATTCGGCCCGGCGTTTCACGGGATAATAAAAATCGTGTTCAGGCATTGAACCGCGCCGGGGATTTCCGCACGCTCCGTTCCATCGAATGGAATCTCGCCCCATGGTTGCCTTCCGTCCGCTCTGTCGTCTGGCCGCGCTCGCGCTTTGCGCCGCGGCTTTTTTTGCGCCCGCCACCGGCGCGGAGGAGAAAGCGTTTGCCCCCGCCATCGTCTATGATTTCGGCGGCAAGTTCGACCGCTCCTTCAACCAGTCCGCCAGCGAGGGCGCGGAAAATTTCAAAAAGGACACTGGCATCGCCTACCGCGAATTCGAGATCACCAACGCCGCCCAGCGGGAGCAGGCCATGGCGCAGCTCGCCAAGCGCGGTGCGAGCGTGATCGTGGCTGTCGGTTTCACGCAGGCCTCGGCCGTCGAGAAAGTCGCGAAGCAGTTTCCCGACGTGAAATTCGTCATCATCGACGCCGTCGTCGATCTGCCGAACGTGCAGTCGGTCAATTTTCGCGAGCAGGAATCCTCCTTTCTCTGCGGCATGGCGGCGGCGCTCGTTTCGAAGACGGGCAAGATCGGCTTCGTGGGCGGCATGGACATTCCCCTCATCCGCAAATTCGCCTTTGGCTACACCGAGGGTGCGAAATACATAAAGCCGGACGTCGAGGTGTTTCAAAACATGACCGGCTCCACGCCCGCCGCCTGGGGCGATCCGGCCAAGGGCGCGGAACTCGCCAAGAGCCAGTTTGGCCGCGGCGCCGATGTGATTTTCCATGCCGCGGGCGCCACCGGTCTCGGCGTGATGCAGGCGGCGAAGGATGCCGGCAAACTCAGCATCGGCTGCGACAGCAACCAGGATTATCTCCACCCCGGCAGCGTGCTCACCTCCGCGGTGAAACGCGTGGACGTGGCGGTTTACCACGCCTTCACCGCCGTGAAAAACGGCACCTGGAAAGCCGGCCAATCCGTGCTCGGTCTGGCCGAACAGGGCGTGGACTACTCGCTCGACGAGTTTAACCGCGCGCTTATCACCCCCGACATCGAGCAGCGGCTCAACGCGGCGAAGGCCGACATCATCTCCGGCAAACTCAAGGTGTCCGAATACAAGGCGCAGTGAACGAGGACACGGGGAGCGCGACCTCCCCCGGTCGCAAGCCACAGGATGCGGCCGAGGGCGGCCGCGCTCCCACCCCGCCAGCCCTTGAACTGCGCGCGATCGACAAACGCTTCGGTGCGGTCCACGCGAATCGCGCCATCTCCTTTTCCGTCGCTGCCGGCAGCATCCACGGGCTCATCGGCGAAAACGGCGCGGGCAAATCGACGTTGATGAACATCGTCTATGGTTTTCATCCCGCCGATTCGGGTGAGATTCTCGTGCAGGGCCGGCGCGCCGACATCCGCACGCCGCAGGCCGCCATCGCCCACGGCATCGGCATGGTTCACCAGCACTTCATGCTCGTGGAAAATTTCACGGTGCTGGAAAACGTCGTCCTCGGCGTCGAGGGCGGCGCGCGACTCGCGGGCGGACGCGCGCGCGCGCGCGCCGAGCTGGAACGACTGGCGCACGACTACGGTCTCGACGTGCCGCTCGACGCGGTGGTTTCCGAGTTGTCCGTCGGCCTGCAGCAGCGCGTGGAAATTTTGAAAGCGCTCCACCGTCGCGCGGAGATTCTCATCCTCGACGAACCCACCGCCGTGCTCACGCCGCAGGAAGCCGGCCAGCTTTTTAAGATGCTCGCGCGGCTGCGCGCCGAGGGCAAAGCGGTGATTCTCGTGACGCACAAGCTCCGCGAAATCATGGCCATCACCGACCGCGTCACCGTCATGCGTCAGGGCGCGGTCGTGCATGAAACCGCCACGGCCGCCACTTCGCCGCGCGCGCTGGCCGAGCAGATGGTGGGCCGCGCGGTGTTGCTCCGCGTGGAGAAAACTCCGGCGCAGCCCGGCGAGGTGTTGCTCACGGCGCGCGATCTCGCAGTGCGCGACCGACTCGGCGTCGCGCGACTCAAGGGTGTGGGTCTCACGCTGCGCGCCGGCGAAATCGTCGGCGTGGCCGGCGTGGCGGGCAACGGCCAGTCGGAGCTGCTCGAGGTGCTCGCCGGGATTCGCCGGCCCGACCGCGGGGAGATCTCCGTGGCCGGCCGCTCGCTCGTTCGCGAACGCCTCGGCCCGCGTGAGCGGCGTGCCCTCGGTGTCGCCTACGTGCCCGAGGATCGCCTGAGGATCGGCGTCGTCGCGCGGTTTTCGGCGCGGGAAAACACGATTCTCGGTTATCACGACAGCCCCGCCTTCCAGCGCGGCGTGCTCACGAATCGCGCGGCCATCCTCGCGGACTGCGAAAGGAAAATGCAGGCCTACGACGTGCGTCCGCCCAATCCGGATCTGTCCGTGAGCGCGTTCTCCGGCGGCAACCAGCAAAAGCTCGTGCTCGCGCGCGAGATCGACTGCGACCCGCGGGTGCTCCTCGTCGGCCAGCCCACGCGCGGCGTGGACATCGGCGCGATCGAGTTCATCCACAAAAAACTCATCGCGCTCCGCGATGCGGGCAAGGCGCTGCTCATCGTCTCGGTCGAGCTCGATGAAATCCTCGGCCTCGCCGACCGCATCCTCGTGATGGCTGGCGGCGAGATCGTGGGCGAGCTGGCGCGGGCGGAGGCGACGGAGGAAAAAATCGGGCTGATGATGGCGGGCGTGAAAGGGGAGGGACACGGATGAACACGGATCGAAAGGTAGGGCGGGTTATCCCTAACCCGCCGCGCTGTGCTCAGATCGCGGATTCGCCCGAGTCGAACCGGCGGGTGAGGGATAACGCGCCCTACCTTGCATGAGCGCTCCTGCGAAACTTCCCCGCTGGGCCGAGCTCGGGCTGCTGCCCGTGGTCAATCTCCTCGCGGCGTTGCTGCTCTCGGGTGTGATCATCCGCATCCTCGGGGAGAGCCCGATCGCGGCGTTGCGACTTATGTTTTCGGGTGCGTTCGGTTCGCAGGAGGCGATCGGCTACACGTTCTACTACGCCACGAATTTTATTTTCACCGGTCTCGCCGTGGCCGTCGCCTATCACGCCGGGCTCTTCAACATCGGCTGCGAAGGGCAGGCCTACATCGGCGGCCTCGGCACCGGCCTCGTCTGTCTGTGGCTGGGCGCGTGGCCATTGTGGATCGTGCTGCCGCTGGCGGTGCTCGCCGGCGCGCTCGGCGGCGCGGCGTGGGCGTGTATTCCGGGTTGGCTGCAGGCGCGGCGCGGCAGCCACATCGTGATCACGACGATCATGTTCAACTTCATCGCCTCGGCGCTGATGACTTACCTGCTCGTCAACGTCCTAATCAGACCCGGCCAGCAGTCGCCCGAGACGCGCGAGTTCGCGCCGAACGCGATCATGCCGGCGATGCACGAGCTGCTCGCAAGGGTCGGCGTCGCGTTTACGGCGACGCCGTTCAACTTCGCCTTCTTCCTCGCGCTTACAGCGTCGGCTTTCGTGTGGATTTTCATCTGGCACACGCGTTGGGGCTACGCGCTGCGCGTCGCCGGGGAAAATCCCGGCGCGGCGGTTTATGCGGGCATCAAGCCGGCCAACGTCACGCTGGGCGCGATGCTGTTGTCCGGCGCGCTGGCCGGCGGACTTGGGCTCAACGAACTCATGGGCTCGCAGCATCGTATCCTGATGGATTTCCCCGGTGGCGCGGGCTTCGTCGGCATCGCGGTGGCGCTGATGGGGCGGAATCATCCGCTCGGGATATTTTTTGCGGCGGTGCTGTTTGGCGCGCTCTATCAAGGCGGCTCGCAGCTCTCGTTCGACATGCCGCGCATCAACCGCGACATGGTCGTGGTGATCCAGGGCCTCGTGATTCTTTTTTGCGGTGCGCTGGAAAATGTTTTCCGCACGCCGCTGGCGGTGGTTTTGGGGCGGAAGGAAAAGGCATGAACCCCCGCGATGTGTCCGGGGTAGGGCGGGTTATCCC
>JANYBX010000344.1 GCA_025360615.1 Opitutia bacterium | reverse complement strand
GCATCGCGGGCGGGCGCTTCGGGCTCGGCGTGATTCCCGCGACGGGCGTGATCGACAAGGAGGGAAAGTTGGTGGGCGGGTTCGTGGGCTTCGGATCGCAGTCGGCGGCGTTCACGAGTTCGCTGTTGGGAGCGGCGGGTTTGAAAGCACCGGCCGAAGCGCCTCCGCCGCCGGGCGCGCCCGACGCCGGACCCGAGACGTTGGCCGTGGGCGCAGTCGCCCCCGATTTCGCGACAACGGACGCGCAGGGCCGGCCGGTGAAACTCTCCGACTATGCGGGGAAAATCGTGGTGCTGGATTTTTGGGCCACGTGGTGCGGACCGTGTCTCGCCTCGCTGCCCCACACGGAGAAAGTGGCGGCCGAGGCGAAGGCGCAGGCCGTGGTGGTGCTTGCCGCCTGCACCGATGATACGCGGGCAGAGTTCGACGGCTGGCTCAAAAAAAACCTGGCGCTTTACCCGACCCTGATTTTCTCCCACGACGCAGCCGAGCACGGCGACGAACGTGCAGCCAAAAAACTCTACGGCGTGCAGGGCATCCCGACGCAGTTTGTGATCGGGCGCGACGGGAAGATCGCCGCCGTGATCGTGGGCTACGGCGAGGGCGATCCGCAGCTCGAAGAGGCGCTGGCGGCGCTCGGCGTGAAGTTCTGAACGAGGTGGCGCGGGAGGACGGAGGGCGCGCGGCCTCGCAATTGTTGCCCGAATGCCATTCGGCGCAGTTGCGTTTTTCGCGCCGCCTCACGCACTTTTATGACATGAAATCTTCGCGCCGCTTTTTCGCGCTCGCCCTTGCGCTTCTTCAATTCGCCGGTGCCGCCCGCGCCACCATCGGCCCGAGCCTCCAGCTCCAGTTGGGCAACCCCAGCAACGCCACCGCCAACGCCGCCAACTTCACCCACTACCTCATCCCGCGCGCCCAATACTCGCTCGACTACAACGCCACCACCCGCGAGCCGAATTGGGTGAGCTGGGATCTCACCACCGCCGACACCGGCACCAGCGGCCGTTCGTCCAATTTTTTCCAAGACACGACGCTGCCCGCCGGTTTTTATCAGGTCCTCACGACGGATTACTCCGGCTCCGGTTTTGATCGCGGGCACATGTGTCCCTCCGGCGACCGCACGGTCACGACCGCCGACAACGACGTGACGTTTTTCATGTCCAACATGATCCCGCAGGCGCCCGATAACAATCAGGGCGTGTGGGCGGGCTTCGAGGGCGAGTGCCGCACCCTCGCCGCCGCCGGCAACGAGGTTCTCATCATCAGCGGCCCGAGCGGTTTCGCCGGCTCCACCATTGCCAGCGGCGTCGCCATCGCCGGCTTCACCTGGAAAATCGCCGTGGTCGTCCCCACCGGTAGCGGCACCGCACTCAGCCGCATCACTGCCGCCACGCGCGTCATCGCGATTAAAATTCCCAATATCGCCGGCGTGCGCAGCAACCCCTGGCAGCAATACATCACCTCCGCCGCGCTGATCGAGACCGACACCGGCTACACGTTTTTCAGCGCGCTCCCGGCCTCGGTAGCGAACGCCCTCCGCAGCCGCGTCGATGGCGCGGCCTCCGTCGGCGCTCCCGCGATCACCACGCCGCCCGTCGCGCAGACGGCCGCGGTCGGGGGCAGCGCGACGTTCACCGTCGTCGCCACGGGCGACCCCACGCTCACCTACCAATGGTCGCGCGACGAGGTCGAGCTCTCCACCGCCAAGAGCGCCACGCTCGCGCTCACGGCGCTCACCGCCACCGACGCGGGTAACTACACCGTCGTCGTCACCAACTCCGTCGGCTCCGTCACCAGCGCCGCCGCGTCGCTCACCCTCACCGGCCTGCCGCCCGTGATCACCACGCCTCCGCCCGCCCGCACCGGTGCCGCGGGCGCGTCGGTCACGTTTCAAGTCGTCGTCAGCGGCTCGCCCACGCTCGCCTACCAGTGGCGCAAGGCCGGCGTCGCCATCGCTGTGGCCACCAACGCCAGCGCCACCACCGCCACCCTCGCGCTCACCAACGTGCAAGCCGCCGATGCCGGCAGCTACGATGTCGTTGTCACCAACTCCGTCGGCTCCGCCACCAGTGCCGCCGCGCTGCTCACCGTCACGCCCGCCGCGCCCAGCGTCGCGAGCGCCCCCGCCGCGCAATCCGTCGCGCCCGGCGCCGCCGCCACGTTCTCGATCGTGGCGAGCGGCACCGCCCCGTTTACCTACCAATGGCGCAAGGCCGGCGTCGCGATCACCGGTAACGCCAGCGCCACCACCGCCACGCTCACACTCGCCCCCGTCACCGCCGCTGACGCCGGCAGCTACGATGTCGTCATCACCAACAGCCTCGGCTCCGTCACCAGCGCGGCCATCGCCCTCACCGTGTCCGCCGCCGCTCCACCCGTGGTCGCGTGGGATTTCACCACGGCCGAGCCCACGCGGGGACTCCCTGCCGATGTGACCGGCGGCGCCGTCGTCCAGCGTAATAACAACGGCACTACGGCTGCGCTCACCTCGGTCTCCGTCTCCAGCGGCTACACCGGCGCCACCGGCACCTTCAACGCCGGCGCCGCCGCCCGCATCGGCGCGCTTAACCTCGCGGAGGGCGGCTCCGCCGGTTTCGAGTTCACCTTCACCCCCGCCGCCGGCCGGCAAATCGCCGTCACCGGATTTACCTTCGGCACGCGCAGCACGGCCACCGGCCCGCAAGCCTACGCCCTCTTCACCAGCGCCGATAACTACGCCGCGCCCATCGCGACCGGCGCGATTGCCAACAACAGTGTGTGGACTCTCCTCACGCCCGCGTTCGCTCCCGTCGTCAGCGCCGCCGGCACCGCGCTCACCTTCCGCCTCTACGGCTACGCGGGCGTCGGCTCGCCCAGCACCGGCACCGCCAACTGGCGCATCGACGATCTCGCCGTCACGCTCGCCACCGGTGCCGCCGCCGACCAGCGCCTCATCAACCTCTCATCGCGCGTGCGCACCGCCAGCAGCGACCAAGTCGCCATCGCCGGCTTCG
The DNA here is from genome assembly GCA_025360615.1 of Opitutia bacterium. Taxonomy (GTDB): domain Bacteria; phylum Verrucomicrobiota; class Verrucomicrobiia; order Opitutales; family Opitutaceae; genus Tous-C4FEB. The sequence goes on along the minus strand of JANYBX010000344.1, from coordinate 7,038 downwards.
TCATCTCCGGCACCGCCTCCAAGTCCGTGCTCATCCGCGCCGCCGGCCCCACGCTCGGTGCGCTCGGCGTGAGCGGGACACTCACCGCGCCCAAGCTCGAACTCTACTCGGGCAGCACCGTTATCGCCACCAACACCGCCTGGGGCACCGCCGCCAACGCCACCGCCATTACCGCCGCCGCCAGCAATGCCGGCGCCTTCGCCTTCCCCGCCGGCAGCACCGACTCCGCCATCCTCACGACCCTCGCCCCCGGCGCCTACACCGCCATCGTCAGCGCCGGGACGGGCGTCGCCGGCGTCGGCCTCATCGAAATCTACGACCTCTCCGCCGCCACGCTCGGGCAAAATTTAATTAACCTCTCCACGCGCGCCACCGCCGGCACCGGCAGCGAGACCCTCATCTCCGGCCTCGTCATCGGGGGCACGCTCCCGAAACGCGTGCTCATCCGTGCCGCCGGCCCCGCGCTCGCCGCGTTCGGCCTCACCGGCGTGCTCGCCGCTCCCCAACTCACCCTCTACTCCGGTAGCACGGTCGTCGTTCAAAACGCCGGCTGGAGCGCCACCGCCGACGCCGCTGGTATCGCCGCCGCTGCTGCGCGCGTCGGGGCGTTCGCCTTCGCCGCCGGCAGTCAGGATGCCGCGCTCGTCGTCACGCTCGCACCGGGGGCCTACACCGCACAAGTCGCCGGCGTCGGCAACACCACCGGTGTCGCGCTCCTGGAAATCTACGAGCTGCCGTAAGCGTTCCCCGTCATTCGCGCCCGATGAAACTCCGCTGGTGGCTCGCGCTCTTTGCTGCGTCGCTCGTCGTCGCGTCCGCTCTGCTCCTCCGTCAACCGGCCGCGCCCCCGCCGGCTCCGTCGCCACGCGCGACGCCCACTCCCACTGCGACCGTCGATAAAACCGCCCTCGCCGCCGCGCTGGAAATAACTGATCCGCGCGAGCGCGCCCGTGAACTCGGCCGCGCGTTTCAGCTCCTCATCGCCGCCGATCCCGAGGCTGCACTCGTCACGCTCTCTTCGATACGCTCGGGCTCCGACTACGATCTCGCTCTCTTCCTCGTGCTCGACGCCATCGGCCTCCGCGACCCCGAACGCGCCCTCGCGCTCGCCCGCGAACTCGCGATCACGCGCGAACAGAGCGCGATCTACAGCGCCTTCTTCGACCGTTTCACCCGCGAGAATCCTGCCATTGCCGTGCAGCGCCTCGCGCTCGTGCCCGCGGGCCCCGGCCGCGAAAACGCCCTCCGCGCCCTCGCCAGCGCGTGGCTGCGCGGCGATGCGCCCGCCGCGCTCCTCTGGGTGCAGAGCCTGCCTGCCGTTGATCGCGCGCCCGCCCTGGAGAGCGCACTCAACGAACTCGCGCTCAAAGATCCGCTGCAAACGATCGAGCTCGCGTCAAAATCCCTCACCGGTGCCGAGCGTGATCGCACGCTCTTCCACGCGCTTCAAAAAATCACCGCCACCGATCCGGCCGCCGCCGCGGGCCTCGTCAGTCTCCTCCCACCCGGCGAACTCCAGACCCGGGCCGCGCTCGATGTGGCGCGAAATCTCGCCGGAAAAAATCCGCCCGCCGCGCTCGCTTTTGTGCAGACGCTCCCCGCCGGTTCCGCGCAAACCCTCGCATTGAACAACGTCCTCACCGGCTGGGCCGCTACCGATCCCGCCGCCGCCGGCCGCCATGTCGCCACGCTCCCGCCCGGCCCCGCGCAGGATGCCGCCGTCGCGCACGTCGCTGTCTTGCTCGCCGCGCAACCGCCCAACGCGCTCGCATGGGCGCAGACGCTCACCGCTGAATCCGCCCGCGATGCCGCGCTCATCAGCATCGCCTCCGCGTGGGCGCAAAAAGATCCCGCCGCCGCCACGCGCTGGGTCGCCGCGCAACCGACGAGCCCCGCCTCCGCGACCGCGCTCACAGGCGCGCTCTCCTACTGGCTGCTGCAAGACGCCGCCGCCGCGCGGGATTACGTCGGCACTCTCCCCGCCACATCGCAGACCGCTGCGGCCGCATCGATCGCCCCGCCGCTCGCGCAGACCAATCCCGTCGCCACGCTCGCCTGGGCACAGACCCTCGCCGCGCCCGCCGCCCGCGACGCCGCTGTCAGCGCCGCCTTCACCCGCTGGCTCGACAACGCGCCCGCTGACGCTCGCGCTTGGCTCGCCCCGGCGCCGCTCTCCGCCGAGTTCAAAGCGCGGCTGCTCGCCGCACCACGATAGCAGGGCCAAACCGCGTGCCGGCCTGCACCAGCGTCTCGCGGAAAAGCCAGACGGTGCGGCTGTCCGGCACGGGATCGCTCAGGCCCAGCCCGAGAAAACGCCGGAACGAGAGCCGGTCACCCGCCTGATACTCCGCCTGGTCATCGCTGAGCTGATCCAGCCGTTGCAGCACGAGCAGCTTGAACATCAGCACGGGCATCCCAGCGCGGCGCACCGCCGGGGCCTTTGGCCGGTTTAGATAACGCTCGTTCGAGCTTCTCCCGAAACGACTCGAAGTCCGCCGTCCGCTCCAGTTTTTGCAACGGATCCCCCCGACGCGAGAGTGCCGCCAGCGCTTCTGCTCCACCGAAAAATTCATTTGCTCCATCTCTTATATAAAGCAGTTCCCATGCTCTGTTGCCCGTTGGCAGCGAGAACTCGGAGTTTTTAGGAGTCCCCTCAAAGATGAGCCACGCCTCCGGCCGGCGCGGAGCGTGCGTGAGCTTGCACGATCCGTGACGGCCGTAGGCATCTGATCGAGCGTCTTGTCAGGCGGTTTTTCATCAAATCGATCCCGCGACATTGCCCGTAGAGTGTCCCCATTCTGCGTCAAAGGCGGCTTTGATGCTCCGCAAGACTTCGGTTCGATCTCTTCCTTCGGTTTGAGAATAGGCGTTTGCTACGTGCCGCGAGAGGTCGACGAGCATAATACCCCAGTTGCCGGGATCTTCCCATAATCCTGTTTGTATCGAGACATGCTGCTTTCCGCCAGCTGCCCAAATCCGCGTGATCTCGATCGCTCGTGGGTCGTTCTGTGCGGCTGGCGGGATAGGTAGTGCTTTCATGGCGTGGAATTCATTTTTGCCGAACGTTAAAGGTGAGCCACGCCGCCGGCGGGCGCGACTCGTGCGACAGCACGAGGCGTGACGGATGGTGGCGGAGGCTCGGACGACTTCCGCTCTGCTTCGATGGTGATCTCTGCAGCGCACACGCCGCAGATGGCATCCAAGTAGCGAATCACGCGATAGCGGGCGGAGAAAGAATCTTTCCTTAGAAGCTCGCGCATAGTCTCTTTCCATCGCGCATCCGCCCGCGCAACAGAAGCACGGTCGAGAGGGATGCCGCAACTCGGACACATAAGTGTGCAAGCAAGCCGACGCTTCCTTCTGTTCTGTAAGACGGCGCTACCGGCACCGAAAAGCATCAAGACCGGAAGGAAAAGGAAGAATGCGCACATCGCCAGCGCAGCGAATGTCTTCGTCTGGAATAGGCGGACGAGAAAATTGGGCAGTCGAATTTCCATCTCATCTTTTGCCGAACGTTAGAGGTGAGTCGCGAGCGGGCGAGCGTGAAGCTGGCTTTTCGCTGAACGGCAGCGTGTCGAGCGCAGTGGGCGCGGGGGCAAAACAGCTCCGGTCCCACTCGTGGCTCTGACGACGGGTTGGACGGTATGCGAGTGGCGGGGAAAGTATGCGGCGCTCTTTACAGCCGGAACCCGAACCGCGGGCGAGTTTACTGGGGGAACGTGGGCGGAATCAGGCACGCGGAGGGCGGAAGGGGGAGCTGTTCCACTGCGACGGGGACGGAGGGGGCGAGGAGGAGGCGGGGCGAGGGAGACCCCGCCCTACATCGGAAGCGCGCGGCGGAACGGGGAGGCGTTTCGTGGCGGGGATGAGGAGGGCGAGCGAGCGGTTGTGGAGGTAATCGGAGACGGTGAGGCGGAAGGGTGGGTGGCCGAGTTTTCGGGCGAGGACGGTGTAATGCGCTTTGAGCGCGGGGTCGGCGTAGATGCGCTTCGCGGAGGCGGGCGTCCGCGCGCGGGAGACGGTCAGACGAGCACTTCAGCTTGAGCGTCTCCCGCATCTCGCGATGACAAAAGCCAAAGGTGAAGAGATCTTGGCATCAGCCTGGAATACGTTTTTGAAACGCGGAGGTCGCGGAGCGCGCGGAGGCGGAAACCCGCGCGTCCCGCGCCGCAGCCTTGCAGCCGGGGGTGCTTGTTTCGCATCCGTCGCGAGGAGCGCTTCGGTGAGCACGCGGACGTCGCGGCGCATGGCTTCATCGTGGTGGCCGAGGAGCTAGAGGAGGGTGGGGGCAAGATCGGTGTTGGCGCTCGCGAGCGGGTCGCGCACGCCGGCGGGAGTGGCTGAGGGCTTGGAGCAAAGAAGAGGGCGGGGCATTCGATCCGCACTCGCCAGCGAGCTGGCCTACGGATGACGGCGGCATCCTTCGTTCATCTCCTCTACATCACGGCTACATCTCCTCTACATCGCTTCTATCTCTCTCCGTCACGGCTGGGGGATGGTTCGAGTTGGCTGGATGGCGGGTGGATTCATACGCGCAGTCGAGAGGCTGTCATGAACCTGAGTGGAGGAAGTTGGCGAGCATGAGTGAGGCGAAGGGGAGCCAGTGGTAGGCGGCGAGGGAGGTTGGGTGGCGTTCCTAGTCTCGGGCGAGGCGGCGGAAGCAGGGGGGGCCAGCCAAAGGAGCGCTCGACGACCCAGCGTCGGGGCAGGAGCACGAACCCGCGTTTGGCGTGAGCGAGCTGATGACCTCGAGCTTGATCCCGTGGGCCGGGGCAGTCTCGGCGACGGAGGCGCGTCTTCCTTCCTCAGCACCAGATACGGCGCACATCGCGCGCATTCCTCGTCGCTCACATTGCTTGGATAACCACTTCGTTTTCGCGCCATCCCAAGTCTCAATCACAGCAAGTTCATGACAGCCTCTAGAGGGACGTTGACGGCGCTCGGCCTGAAATTGTGATCCGCGGTGAACCAGCGGCCCGATTGTGCGTCCAACCCAGTTCACCCCTCTCGGTCAAAATTCGTTTCTCCCATGAAAATCACGCTTCTCTCCGGCACCAACCGCCCCGCCAGCAACACCCGCAAGGTCGTGGCGCAACTCGCCGGATTTTACGCGGAGATGGGCCAGCCGGCGGAGATTCTCGATCTCGCGGAGCTGCCGCAGGAGATTTTCCTGCCGGCCGCCTACGCGGAAAAACCGGCGTCGTTTGCGCGTTTTAGCGCGGCGATCCTTGCGAGCGATGGCGTTCATCTCGTCACGCCCGAATACAACGGGGGCCCGCCCGGCGTGCTAAAATACTTCATCGACATGCTGAAATTTCCCGAGTCGTTCGAGCGGCGGCCCGTGGCGTTCACCGGTTTGGCGGCTGGGCAGTGGGGTGCGTTGCGCCCGGTCGAGCAGCTGCAGGCGATCTTCGCCTATCGCAACGCCCACCTTTTCCCGGAGCGCGTCTTCCTGCCGGGCATCGGCAAGCAACTTTCCCCGGAGGGGCGCTTGACTGATCCCGACGCGGTCAAGCGACTGCGCGCGCAAGCGGCGGGTTTTGTGGAGTTCGTGAAAAAACTGCGGTGAAGGGTTTGCACCCGGGGTCGCTTTCGACGCGCAACCCCACGGCGGTGGTGCGGCTCAATGGAACCCGAGGTTCACGGGCACCTTCGGCAGCGAGGGCTTCGACTTCACGTCCATGTTCGTGTTGGGCACCTCTGGTCCAACCTGCTCGATTTTGAAACCGCTCACCCATGCTTGGCCGGTTCCTTGAACAAAGAAACCGTAGGCGAGGGCACTCGCATTTGCCGGCACGTCCAACACGAGCGAATATTCCTGCCAGTCGGTTGTGCCTCGGACCGGATGTTTCCCCATGTTGTCGAATCCAAGCATCACGTCCTTATCCGGCCCATCGATGCGGAACCAGAGATGCGCGCCGCCCTCACTGGCGTTGGCCGTTTTCATCCACGCCGTGAGGCGCAGGCGTTTGCCGAGATAGGTCTCGGCTGAACACATCTGCATCATGCCGCCAAACCCCATGATGGAGGGCTCGATCGACTTCGTATACGCGCTGGCCGAGCCGTCGTGAGGCTGGGTCGGATCGACCCCCACCACATAGGAAGCGGGTTTGTCGCCATTTTTCCACCAACCCGTCGGAGCCGTGGTCGTGATACTCGCGATACTCGCGGCCGCGCTCGCCGGCGCGGCCGGTGGCTGGGCTTTGATTTCCCGCGTGAGGCTCAAGCCGGTGATGAGGGCGAGCAACGCAGCGCCGAGGACGGTGCGGGTGAATGTGGCCGATGGATTCGCGATGATCATTTGGATTCTCCGTTTCAATTGTTGTTTGGATTCGACGATGCCCAAGCCGAGACGGGCGTGAGGGGTGGGGCGGGAAAACCCGCAAATTTTCAAAAGCGTGGCGCCGTAGATGCGCGGCTCGATCGAGCCCAGGTGGCGCACGACAAATTCGTCGCACGCGAGTTCGCAGTCGTGCGGGGCCGCGCGCGCCGCCAGCCAGACGACGGGATTAAACCAATGCACGGTTTGCGCCGCGTGTATCAAGGCGTGGGCCAGCAGATCGCCCCGGCGGCAGTGAGCCAGCTCGTGCAGGATGACGAGGCGAAGCTCCCGCGGCTCGAGTCGCTCCACCAATCCGGGAGGAAACAGCAGCGTGGGGCGAACGATGCCGTAGAGCGCGGGCGCCCCAACGGCATCGGTGATCGCGACCCGAACTCCCCGGACGCCGAGCTCGTCCGCAGCCTCGGCCACGAGCGAAGCCAGCGAAATATCCGGCACGGCGGAGGATGCGCGCAGGCGGACCATGAAGCGGTGATGGGCCCAGAGCCGCGCGAGCAACAGGGCGATCACGGCCACGGACCACGCGAACGCGGCCCATTCAAACAGCGAATACTTTGGGCTCGTGAGTGGAATCGTGGACTCCGCGAAAACCAAAGCCGGCGTCGGCTTCGGCGCGGTGTCGCTCGCGCGTTCGGAGCGGGAGACGGAACTGCCGGTCCGTCGGTTCGGGCCCGTGGATTCCGCGGACGGCGCCAAGC
>JANYBX010000341.1 GCA_025360615.1 Opitutia bacterium | reverse complement strand
TGGGCGAACGCGGCGTCGAAGATCGCGAGACGCTGGTTGGTGATACGCAGGCCCTTTTGGGTGAGAAAGTGACGGAATTTTTCGCGCGCGGCGGGGATGCTCACGAAGGGGATTTCGTGAAACCGGCGCGCGGGTGTCAATGCGTTCGTGCGAGCGCACAAGGGGGTTGCCTTGCCGGAAACGCCCCGCCTCATTCGCGCCGATGATCGTCGGCGTTCACCCTCTGGCCGGGTTCGACAAGCTCCTGCACTACCGCGTGCCGGAGACGATGCGCGCAGGCACCGGCGTAGGCTCGCTCGTGCGCGTGCCGGTGGGACGGACGATGCGGCTGGGCATCATCGGCGAGATCGGCGCGCCGAAGGATTTTCCCCTCGATCGACTGAAATCGCTCGTGCAGGTGCTGCATCCGTTTCCCGCGTTGCCCCCGGATTTGCTGGGGCTCGCGCGCTGGATGGCCGGCTACTACGCCGCGCCGCTCGACGGCATCATCGAGACGATGATCCCCGCCGCCGTCCGCAACGGCGCAGGCCTGAAGCAGGAGAAACTTCTGGCGCTGGAGCGGAAACTCTCGGCGGAAGAACTCGCCGCCCTGGAGAAACGCGCCCCGCAGCAGGCGAAACTCTACCGGTTCATCGCGCAACAGTTTCGTGCGCAGAAAAAATCACTCGTGCTCTCCCGCCTCGACGTGACCGCCGCCGTGGCGACCGCGCTCGTCAAACGCGGCGTGCTGCGCGAGGAGACGCACCGCGTCGAGCGCGTGGCCTACGCCGACGACCACGCGCGCGGTGAACTCGTGGCCGCGCAGCCACCCAAGCTCAACTCTGAGCAACTCGCGTCGGTCACTTCGGTCACGGCGAGTCTGGCGGCGGAGAAATTCGCCGTCGCGCTGCTGCACGGCGTCACCGGCTCGGGCAAAACCGAAGTGTATCTCCACGCCATCGACACGACACTCAAGGCCGGCGGCGGGGTGGTGTTTCTCGTGCCCGAAGTCGCGCTCACGCCGCAGACGGTGGCGCGGCTGCGCTCGCGGCTTGAAGCCATCGCGCCCGGCCACAAGTGCGTCGTGTGGCACAGTCACCTCAGCGAAGGCGAGCGGCTTGACGGCTGGCTGGCGCTCGCGACGGGCGAGGCGCGCGTGGTCGTGGGCGCAAGGTCGGCGGTGTTCGCGCCGGTGCAAAATCTCCGGCTCATTGTCGTCGATGAGGAGCACGAGCCGGCCTACAAACAGGATGAGACGCCGCGTTATCACGGCCGCGATGTGGCGGTGATGCGGGCCAAGTTAAACGGCGCCATCTGCCTGCTCGGATCGGCGACGCCCTCGCTCGAAAGTTTTTCCAACGCGCAGTCGGGCCGCTACCAACTCCTCGAGCTCAAGCAACGCGTCGACAACCGCAAGCTGCCGCACATCGACGTCGTTGACATGAAAATTGAGATCATGCGCCAGCGCGGCATGACGACGCTTTCGCGCAAGCTCGTCGATGCCATGCAGGCGCGGCTGGAGCGGCGCGAGCAGACGATCCTGTTCATCAACCGCCGCGGCTACTCGTCGTCGATTCTCTGCACAAAATGCGGGCACTCGGAGGAGTGTGCGCACTGCTCGATCACGATGACGTATCATCGGAGCGACGAGACGATCCGCTGCCATCTCTGCGGCGAGCAACGTCCCGCCCCAGTGCGTTGTCCCGCGTGCGGTGCACCTGAGATTCGCTGGCGCGGGCTCGGCACGCAGCGCGTGGAGGAGGCGGTGCGTCGCGTGGTGCCGCGCGCGCGGATCGAGCGCATGGACACCGACACGATGGTGAAGAAAAATCGCTTCCGCGAAATCCTCGGCGACTTCCGCGTGGGCAAGATCGACGTGCTCATCGGCACGCAGATGATCGGCAAGGGCCTCGATTTTCCGAACGTCACGCTCGTTGGCCTGATCGACGCGGACATCTCGATGCACATCCCGGATTTCCGGGCGAACGAGCGCACGTTTCAGCTGCTCGTGCAGGTGGCCGGCCGGGCGGGGCGGGGCGATCGCGCGGGCGAGGTAGTCGTGCAGACGTTCACTCCGCAGGCGGAGGCGATCCAGTTTTCTCGGCACGCGGATTACGCGGGTTTCGCGGCGGCGGAACTGAAGCTGCGGAAGGATTTTAACTATCCGCCCTACCGGCATCTCATCCATCACCTGTTTCGCGGTCCGAACCCGGAGAAGCTGAAATTTTTCGCCGAACAATGGGCTAAGCTCATCGAGAAAACGTTCGGCGCGCGCGTCGAGCTGCGCGGGCCGTCGCCATGCCCGATCGAGAAAATCAAGGACGAGTATCGCTGGCAGCTTTGGTATTTCGTCGACGGCGTGACAAAGGTCATCGGCGACCTAGCGAAGCTGCGCGCGGATTTCGCGTGGCCCGACGACCTGACGCAGGTCTTGGATGTTGACCCGGTGAACCTATCTTAAATTGATGGCGGCTCGAGGGCGCGTTCAACGGGTCTCGGAGGATCGGCACCGTTCGCACTCTTCCGGTTTCCAGAACGCGCCACCCTCATCATGATCCCTCATCCTCCTCTCGCCACGCGCTACGCGGGCACGGCCGAAAAGCCGGCCTTCGTGAATCAGCTCTTCAACGCCGGCGCAAAACACTACGACGGCGTCGTCGACTGGGGGTTTCTTGGCACGGGCGCCGGTTATCGGAAGTGGGCATTGCACCGCAACGGTCTCCGGCCGGGCCACGCGCTACTCGATGTCGCGTGCGGGACAGGCTTGGTCGCGGCGGCGGCGGTGAAGATCCTCGGTTCGGCGGAAAACATCACTTGTCTCGATCCGAGCGAGGGGATGATGGCGGAGGCGCGCAAGAAACTGCCCGCGCGGTTCGTCGTCGGTCGCGCCGAAGCGTTGCCGTTTGCCGACGATAGTTTCGATTTTCTCACGATGGGCTACGCGCTGCGGCACGTGACGAGTCTGGAACAGGCGTTCCGCGAATACCGCCGCGTGCTCAAGCCCGGCGGCAAGGTGCTGATTCTGGAAATGACGAAACCGGCGGGACGCATCGGCGAGTTTTTCTTCCGGCTTTATTTCGGGAAAATTTATCCATGGCTGACCCAGCTCTTCACGCGCAGCCCGGAGGCGCGGGACATGATGGTGTATTTCTGGGAGACGATCGACGCGTGCGTGCCTCCGGCTTCGGTTATCGCCGCGATGCAAGCTGCGGGGTTGGTCGACGTGAAGCGGAAGGGGTTAATGGGGTTGTTCAGCGAATATACGGCGACGAAACCGTGAGCGGCCCGGCCATGAACTCCGTAAGTGAGTATGACGTGTTGGTCATCGGCGGAGGGCCCGGCGGGAGCTGCGCGGCGGCCTTTGCCCGGAAGCAAAATTTTCGCACGCTGCTCGTGGAAAAATGCGCCTTCCCGCGTTTCCGGATCGGTGAGTCGATGCTGCCGACCAGCAACGCCATCCTGCGTGCGACCGGCGCGTGGTCTAAAATCCAGGCCGCGGGATTCGTGCCGAAACATGGCGCACTGTTTGTGCTCTCCAACGGCACCGTGACAAAGGAGGTCATTTTCAGCGAAAGTCTCGTGCCCGGCTTGGACAGCACGTACCAGGTCGAGCGCGCCAAGTTCGACGCACTGCTGCTCGACCATGCGCGCGAACTCGGCGCCGAGGTGCGGATGGAAACCACCGTGCGCAGCGTCGAGTCGGGCGCCGGCCTGCATCGCGTCACGCTTGAAGGCACCGCCGGGACGACCGAGACGGTTTCAGCGCGCTGGGTGATCGATGCGAGTGGCCGCGATAATTTTTTCGTCACGGAGCAAAAGCAGGCGCTCGACCCGGCCACCAGCCCGAAGCGGATGGCGGTCTACAGCCATTTTCGCGGGGTGAAACGGGCGCCGGGCCGGGCGGGGGGACACACCGTGGTGGTGCGACTAGAGGACGGCTGGTTCTGGCTGATCCCGATCGACGAGGAACGCACCTCGGTCGGGCTGGTCACCACGCTGGCGGCGATGCAGCGCGCGAAACTGCCGCCCGAGGAGTTGTTTTGGGCGGCGGTCAAAGCCTCTGCGAAACTGCGCGAATTGTTCGACGGCGCCGAGGCCACGATGAGCTTTCGCGTGACAAGCGACTACACCTATTTCCGCCGCCAGCTCGCGCAGGAGCGACTGCTGCTGGTCGGCGACGCGGCGGGTTTTTTCGACCCGATTTTTTCCTCGGGCGCCTACATGTCGATGTGGTCGGCACAGCTCTCCATCGAGCTGCTGACCCGGGCAGACCGCGCCGGTCGCGGCCTGACCCCGCGCGAGCGAGCGTCCTATACGAACGCGATCAAGAACCACGCTGGTGTCTTCCGCCGGCTGATTGAAATTTTCTATAATAACCGGAGTTTCGCGGTCTTCATGTCCCAAGAGGTGCCGTGGAACATGATGCCGGGCCTCACCTCCATCGTCGCCGGCCATGCCAAACTGACGTGGCCCCTCTGGTGGCGGTTCAAACTGTTTTCGCTAATTTGTCGGCTCCAGCTCCGGTTTCAAATCGCGGCACCGCTTGATTACCGGCAGCCCGACGCCGCCGGTTGAATTTCACGCGCCCCGCGGCGGAGCCAAAGGGTTTGAAGTTGCCGCCCGCGAACTGAAAACCTCATCGTCGCTCCCGATGGAAAACACCCGCGCGCCCGATTGGGATGTGATCGTCGTGGGCGGGGCCCTCGCGGGCTCGGCGACGACCTGCCTCCTGCTGCGGCGGAATCCCAAACTGCGCGTGCTGATCCTCGAGCGGACCGAGCGACTCAAGCGGCGGGTGGGGGAGTCCACGGTCGAGATCAGCGCCTACTTTCTCGGGCGCGTGCTGGGGTTAACCGATCATCTGCTGGAGAAACATCTCCCGAAGCAGGGCATGCGTTTCTGGTTTTCGAATGAGGACGCGCGTGGCTTCGACCGGTGCAGCGAGACCGGGCCGCGTTACAATGTCCGCCTTCCCGGCTATCAAGTTGATCGCGCGGTCCTCGATGAACACGTGCTCGCCACCGCGGTGGCGGAAGGCGCGGTGCTGCGGCGGCTCGTGAGAGTGCGCACCATCGCCCTCGCCGAGGGCGGTGCCCAGGCGGTCGAGTGGGAGGACGCGGCCGACACGCGCCACACGGCCACGGCTCGCTGGGTCGTCGATGCCTCGGGCGTGGCCGCGCTGCTCGCGCGCCAGCAAGGTTGGCTCCAGCCCAACACGGAGCACCCGACGGCCACGTGCTGGAGTCGCTGGACCGGCGTGCGCTCCCTCGACGATCGCACGCTCGCCGAAAAATATCCGGCGTGGGCGAGCCGCGCGAACGGGATCCGCTCGACGGCGACCAACCACCTCACCGGCTACGGCTGGTGGGCGTGGATCATTCCGTTGAAAGGCGGCGATGTGAGCATCGGCGTCGTCTACGATCAGCGGATCACCGAGCTGCCGCCGGGGCCGAGCTTGGGCGCGCGGCTGAAGGCCATGCTCATGACGCATCCGCTCGCTCGCGAACTTCTCGCGACCGCGGCGTGGCAGGAGGGCGATGTGCATTTCCGGCGCAATCTCGCTTACTCAAGCAGCACGCATGCGACCGATGGTGCGGTGCTCGTGGGCGATGCGGCGGGGTTTATCGATCCGTTTTATTCGCCGGGGATGGATTGGATTTCGTTTTCGGCGAGCGCGGCCGCCGGGCTCATCACCGATAGTTTCAGGGGCAAGCCGGTGGCCCCGCGCGTCGCCCGTCATAATGCCAGCTTTGCCCTCAGCTATGACCGCTGGTTTCGCGCCCTCTATCGCGACAAGTATTACTACATGGGCGATTTCGAGCTCATGACGTTGGCCTTCCAGCTCGACCTCGGGCTCTACTACCTCGGCATCGTTTCGCAGCCGTTTCAGCACGGCACGCGGGTGCTGGAAACACCGCCGTTTGCTCACGCGAACTCGAATGGGCCGTTTCGCCTCATGGAATTTTATAACCGCCGTCTCGTCGCCATCGCACGCTGCCGGCAGCGCCGCGGCACGTGGGGCCGGCAAAACGCCGGGCGCTATTTCGGTTTCATCAGCTACGAATTCAACCGCCAGTTGCCAGTGCGCGTGCTGGGCCTGCTGGGACGGTGGCTCATGCTCGAACTTCGCGAAGGCTGGCGTTCCTGGTTTGCGGCCGCCCCCGCTGCGGCCACGCTCGAAATCAAGTCTCTCCCGATCCTCTCCTAATTTTACCCCGGTCTCGATGCCCTCTCACTCTCCCGTCGAAACAACCCACTCCAGCCAAGGCGGCGCGCTTAACACCCTTGGGCGGCATTTCCCCGCCGAGGTGTGCGAGGCCTACGCCCGGTTTTGCGCGTCCCGCGAATCCGCCGATGCCGATCTCGTCGTGATCGCCATCGTGCTCGATCACATCCCCGACAAAAGTCTGCGGCCCGTGGTGCCCCCCGCCGACTCCCTCGCGCTCGCGGCCGATCTCGGCTTCGACTCGGTGGCGATCACGGAAATGGTGTTTTTCCTCGAGGACCTTTTCCAGATTCGTATCACCAACGACCAGATTTTGCGCGTGCGCACCATCGGCGACCTGCGCGCCTTCGTGCGCCAGAAACTCGCCGGCCCGTCGTCCGCCGGCTCGGCCGGGCGCGCATGACTCGTCGGGCACTCGTCACCGGCCTCGGCTTCATCACGAGCATCGGCAACGACCGCGCCAGCGTGGTCCAAAGCCTCCGCGCGCTCCGGCCCGGATTGGAGCGCGTGGAGTTTCTCGGCAACCCGTCGTTGCCCGTTAAAGTCGCCGGGACGGTCAAGGAATTCAGCGTCGATTCCGCGAGCTGGCGCGACTGGCGTTATCCGCCGCGTTACCAATTTCCGCGGGAGACGTTGCGCAGTCTCGCGCCGCACGGGCTCTACGCGTTGTGCGCGGCGGAGCAGGCGCTGGCCGATGCAGGATTGGCGGCAGCGGCGCTGGCCGATGGCGCGACAGGGCTTTACTGTGCGTCGGCGGGCTCGGCTTTTTTGCTCCACCACCATCTCGCGCAGATGCACGCGGTGCGCGGCGAGCGTGGCAATCCGATGGGCGTCGTGGCCTCCATCGCCGGCACGTTGAACTTCAACCTCGCGGCGCACTACGGCATCCGCGGCGCCGTCGGTGGTTTCGCCGCGGCCTGCGCCTCGTCGAGCCACGCGCTCGGTTGCGCGCTCGATGACATCCGGCTCGGCCGGCAAACGCGCATGCTCGTCGTCGGCGCCGAGGAAGTGAACGCCGAGACCGTGCTCCCGTTTGCGGCGATGCGCGCTCTCTCCACCCACGCCGATCCCGCGTGTGCCTCGCGCCCCTTCGATCAGCAACGCGATGGATTCGTCGCCTCCGGCGGAGCGGTCTGCCTCATCCTCGAAGAAGAAGAAACCGCCCGGCGGCGCGGCGCGACCGTCTACGCCGAACTCGCCGGCTGGGGCCAAGCCGCGGATGGTCACAACGTCGCGGTCTCCCATCCCGAGGGCGCTGGCCTCGCGGAGGCGATGCGTCGCACGCTCGCCGATGCTGGCGTCACGCCCGCCGGAATCGACTACGTCAACGCCCACGCCACCTCGACGCCCGCCGGCGACCGCTCCGAGGCGCTGGCGTTGCGGAGTGTCTTCACCGCCGCGGGCGCGCGGCCGCACGTGAGCAGCACCAAGGGGCTCACTGGCCATCCGCTCTCGATGAGCGGCGTGATGGAGGCGGCGTTTTGCGCGCTGGCATTGCGTGAAGGCTTTATTCCCGGCAACGCGAACCTGGTCACGCCTGACGAAGCGTGCGACGGTTTGAATATGACGCGCGCCACACTGGACCTCGCGCCCGCGACCATTATGAATAACAGCAGCGGTTTCGGCGGCAGCAATGTCTGTCACGTGCTGCGTCAGTTCTCGATCTGACCGTGCGGCCGGCGATTCCCCTGCTAACACCCATGAAAAAAAGCCTCGTCTCAGTTCTCGTCGTTGCATGCGCGCTGCTCCTCAACGGCTGCGTCACGAACATCAAAAGCGACGTCACCCAAAATCCCCCGCCGCAGGAGAAATTCTCGGCGTTCACTCGTTTCGAGATGACGCCCGTGAAACTGGCCGCTCCATATGCCGGCCAGGAGGCCAACGAAAAAGCGCTGCTCAAAATCCAGGAAAACATCTCATTTAAAATGACGCCGTTGCTGACGCAGTGGAACGCCACCGGCGCCTCGGCCGCCGCGCCGCGCACCCTGCTCATCGAGCTGACAATTCCTGAAATTAAATTCGTCAATGCCACGGCCCGCGTGTGGAGCGGCGCGATGTCGGGCAGCTCCGCAGTCGTGCTCCGCGCGCGCGTCACCGAGAAAGAATCAGGCAAGGTCGTGGCGACACCGGAATTCTACGCGCGGGCGGCCGCGTTTGCGGGGGCGTTTTCCATGGGCGGCGCGGATAATGC
This sequence comes from Opitutia bacterium, assembly GCA_025360615.1. GTDB lineage: Bacteria > Verrucomicrobiota > Verrucomicrobiia > Opitutales > Opitutaceae > Tous-C4FEB. The sequence continues at coordinate 2,820 of JANYBX010000341.1, read as the reverse complement.
CATGCTGGTGCGCATCGCGAATCGCGCGACGGATTATCTTCAGGCGAATTATGCGCAGGCCGTCGGCGGAATCAGCGGCGCCGATCCTGCGGCGAAGTAGCGCGACACGCCCCGCAACGAAGGCTTGCCGCCCCTGCGGCCCGACCTTTTTTTGATTCCACCACTGCGCCCATGTCCGATCCCCTCAACACCCGGCTGAAGCAACTCATCGTCACGACGTTGAAACTGGAGGACGTTGCCCCTTCCGACCTCGCCGACGACGAGCCGCTCATCGGCTCCGGCTTGAATCTCGATTCGATCGACGCGCTGGAACTCGTCGTGACGCTCGAAAAGGAATTCGGAATCAAGATTACCAGCAGCGAGGAATCCCGGATCGCGCTGGCGAGCGTCGCGCATCTCGCGGAATATATCCGCGCCCGGGCCGATCCCGCGCGCCTCGGGTGCTGAGTTCGCGGCCCGTTCCGCCCGTCGCGAAATGCCGTTGCCCTCCGCCGCCCGTCTCGAAGCCACTGGCTGCATCACTGCGCTCGGCGATGCGGTGGCGACACACGCCGCCTTGCTCCGCGGGGAGATTGCCCTGCGGCTTCATCCGGTCCTCGGGGCGGAAGGCGGCGAACCGGTTCCGCTCGCCCTCGCGCCGGGCCGCGGGCTCGACGAGACCGCTCCGCCCAACTGGCTGGCCGCAGTGAGCGCCCTGGTCGCGCCGCTGGCCGGCGCGGGGTGGGGCACCGCGCGCCGCCCCGTTTTTGTGACGAGCAGCAATTTCGGCGTGGGCAGTCTCCACGCGTTTCGCAGCCGGAACGAGCCGGCGCACCTCGCCTACGGCACACCGCACAATTGCGTGGAGTGGCTCGTGCGCGAAGTCGGTTGGGGTCCCAACGTCACGACGCTCTCGCACGCCTGCGTCTCCGCGCACCTCGGTCTCCTCCTCGCCACGCGGGCGCTCGAGGCCGGCCTCGCCGAGCGCGCGCTCGTGTTCTCCTTCGATTTTATCAGCCCGTTTGTGACCGGTGGATTTCACGCGCTTAAAATTCTCAACGCCGGGTTCCCCGCTCCCTACAGCGATCGCGCCACCGGCTCCATCGGTCTCGGCGATGGCGCGGCCTTTGCGGTGCTGTCGCGGGGCGAGGGAAAACGAGTCGGCGATTTCACGGTCGGTGCGCAGAGCCTGCATAATGAAATGCACCACTTCACGGCGAACCGCGCGGACGGCGCCGGTTTCACCGCGTGTCTCGCACCCCTGCGCGAGGCAGCGGCCGGGCGGCGCCTCTGGCTCAAGGGCCACGGCACCGGCACGCTCGACGCGGGTCGGCTCGAAAGCGCCGCCCTCACGGCCGCGTTTCCGGAAGCGCCGCTCGTCGGCTGGAAAGGCAGCCTGGGCCACACGCTCGGGAGCTGCGGCCTCGTCGAGCTCGCCCTCGCGTGCCAGTCGATCCGCACCGGTCGCGCGCCGGGCACGATCGGCGGCGTCGCGCCGATGTTTGGGCCGTGCGTGGCGCTCGACTCGTTTTCCACTGCCGGGACCGACGCCGTGATTTGCGCCAGCAATGCCTTTGGCGGGGCGCACGCCGCCTTCCTTCTCGCCCATGCTTGAGCGCTACGTCCACGCCTGCAGTCTCACCGAAGCCAGCACCGAGGAGCCGGCCGCGACGCGTGAGCGCTATAAGGAACGTTTCCCGCGCGGCGCCACGCGACGCATGACGCAGCTTGGTCTGCTCATCGGCGGTACGCTCGACGAACTCGCCCCGCGCGCGGATGACGCGATCGTCTACGCCTCCGCCTACGCCGAGAGCCGCGCGCTCGAGGGCTACCTCGATAGTTTTCCCACGGCCAGCCCGACGCTGTTTCAAACCTCGATCCACCCGAGCGCCGTGCAACAAACGCTCATCGCCCGACAGCACCCGATTCAAGAATTTTTCCCGCTCACCGGCCGCGCTCATCTCGCGGTGCAGGCGATGCAAGTCGCCTTTCTCTCGCCGGCGCCGCGTGTGCTGTTGTGCGGCGGTGAGGAACGCGGCACCTGGCTCCTCGAGCAACGCGCGGCGAGCGAACGCACCTTTGCGTTTGCCCTCGCGCTCTCCGCCGAGCCGGCCGGGGCCCTCGCGCGCGTGACGCTCACGCCCGCCGACGATGCGACTTCCTCCGTGGAGCTGACCCTGCCGCAGTTCTTCGACGCGCTGCGCGCGCGGCAATCGCTGGAACGCGTCGGTGCGCCCGGCGTGTGCCTGGGTTTTTCGTGGCTGTGAGCGCACCGCCGAAAACCGCCGCGCGAAATCCCGGCCCGAGCTGGGGCTATCGTTTCATGCGCGCGTGTGACGTCGCGCTGCCGGAATTTATTTTCCGCCCGATGCGCATGCTCGGCACTTGGGTGGCCGTGGTAAACCTGCCCGGCCAGCGTGCGCATTCCCGGGCGTATCTCCAGGCGGTGACGGGCCGGGCACCATCGCTGCGCGCGATCTTCCGGCATTTTTTCGCATTCGGGGAATTTTTTCTCCTGCGGATGCGCGTCGCCCACGGCCAGCCCCACCGCGGCGATCTCGTGGACGATGGCGGCGGATGCCGCGAGTTGCTCGCGACGGGGGAGCCCGCCCTTCTTGGCACGTTTCACGTCGGCCACTCCGATCTCACCGGCTTCGTGCTCGGCCCGCAGGAGCGGCGGCGCGTCTACATGGTGCGCCAGCGGGTGGGCAACTCGCGCGACACGGAGGTGCTCGCCGCGCGCTTCGGCGAATGGGTGACGTTCATCTGGGTCAACGAGGCGGAAAATCTGCTGTTTGCATTGAAGGAGGCCGTCGCCGCCGGGGGCTCCGTCGCGCTGAA
>JANYBX010000317.1 GCA_025360615.1 Opitutia bacterium | reverse complement strand
TCACTTCCTGCCGCGTCATCTTGAGGACGCGGGCGGGTTTGAATTTTTCGTAGGCGTAGCTGATCGCCGCGACGCCGCCGAGGGCCAGCAGCAGGCGGCTGAGAAAAAGCAACGTGGCGTGGCTCAGGAATTCGCCGAGGTAGGCCGCCTCGACCGGCGCGCTGAACAGCGGGTCCATGATCAGCCCGCGCGCACCGAGCCAGAGGGCGCCGCCGATGGCGACGAGTTTGAGCGTGTCGATCCCGGCGCGCACGAGCGACGATTTCGAGAACACGCGGCCAAAGCCGGCGGCGATGTCGAGGCTCTCGAATCTTAACGAGATCGCCTTGGGCGCGAAGCGGAAGCCGCTCTGAATTCCGCCCGAGAGCATCGCCGCGCCGACGCAGCCGAGCAGCACGGGCGTCAGCGCGCGGCCGACGGTAAACATCACTTCGCCCAATTGCGCGGGGACCGAGTGGATGTTCACCGGGGTCGTCGCGAAGCGGGAGAACATGGCGATCGAGTATTCCGCGATGTCGCGGGAGGCCGTCGAGACGGTGAGACCCAGCACGCCGAGCATCGCCGCGAGGGGAAACAAGACCGCGAGCTCCTGTGATTTCGCGAACTGACCGCGCTCAAAGGCCTCGTCCAGCCGCTTCTCGGTGGGCAGTTCCGTTTTTTGGTCTTGGTCTTGTTCGGCCATGCGCGGTGAGAGTTTAGCAACGCCGATGCCAAGAGGTCGTAAGCAATTATTAACTGCTACAATTCAGTAGCTTAAACTTTAATAAGAAATGACGCGTCCGGAAATCGCGGAGCGGGGATTTCACCCTAAAACTTGCGGCAAATTTTGCCGCGGACCGCGCGCGCGACGGCGCAAGTTCACCGGAAAGGCAGCAGCTGGAGCATCCGAACCGGCACCGCCGAGAACTCCACGTAGAGGTAGCGCGCGATCAAGGCGCCGGCGGTGCCGAGCAAGCCAAGACCCGCCAGAGCGCGCACCGAAAAGCTGAGCACGAAGACGCTCATCTTCGGCACGGCGCGCCCGAGGGCGGAAAACGCCAGCGTCACGAGAAAATTCATGGCGATGAACGGCGCGGCCATCCGCAGGCCCAGTTCCAGGACGTGGCCCGTCGCCTGAATCAAAAATTCACCCGCCGCCGGGTTGAAAGCCGGCCGGCCGGCGACCGTGAGTTGAAAGCTCCGCACGAGCGCGGTGAGCAGCATTTGGTGGCCGCTGAACAGGAAGAAAAGAATGACGGCAAAGGTCGAGAGCAGCGCCGCCAACGGCTCCGTCGCAGGCTCGGGCACGCCCAGCCCCGGCGTGGCGCTCAGGCCGATTTCCGACGCCATCATGCGGCCGGCCATTTCCACGGCTGCAAACGCGAGCCGGCCGACAAACCCGAGCGTGAGCCCGAGGAGCACCTCGCCGGCGGTGGCGATCAATAGAGCCCACAGCGTCACCGGCATCGTGCCTTCCGGCACCGCGCCGACGAGCAAGGTGGCCAGACAACAGCAAATGCCCAGGCGCATCGTAATGGGGATGGGCCGACCGACGAGCACGGGCAGTTGCATGACCACGCCCAGCGAGCGGAGGAAAATCATCATCCAGGTGAACAGGAAACCGGCGGTCATGGGTGAGGGGAGGTGGGAGCGCGGGCAGCCTCGCCCGGTTCAGCCGTGGCGCCGGGGGCGGCCGCGCCCCCGTGGGGAATCAATGCCCGAGCGTGCCCATCCGCGAAATCGTGGTGAGGGTGAATTCCGAGAGCGAGCGCAGCAGCCACGGGGTGAGGAGCAGCGTGAGCCCCGAGATCACCAGCAGCTTGGGCACAAAGGTGAGTGTGGGCTCCTGCATGCTGGTGACGGATTGAAAGAGGCTCGCGAGCAGGCCGATCACGAGCGTCGCAAGGAGAAAGGGCGCCACGATGTAGAGCGCGAACATCACGGTCGTCTTGAAGAGATCGATGGCGACGTCGGGATTCATGGCGGGTCGGAAAGTTGAGGGAGGAGAGTTGAGTGATCGGAATCGGAGCGGAGGTGGTTTCGTGGTTCCGTGGTCCCAGCTCTCAACTTCATTTTTATCAGGCGAAACTTTGGACGAGCGACTTCACGACGAGGTGCCAGCCGTCGACGAGGACGAAGAGCAGGAGCTTGAGCGGCAGCGCCACGGTGACGGGCGGCATCATCATCATGCCGAGCGCCATCAGCACCGAGGACACGAGGAAGTCGATGACGAGAAACGGGAGGAAAAGCAGAAAGCCCATCTGGAACGCGGTCTGGAGTTCGCTGATGACGAACGCCGGAATCACCACGCGCATCGGCAGCGCTTTCACGGCGGTGGGGCCGAAGCCGCCGAGCTCGAGAAAATACTCGAGGTCGCGCGTGCGGGTTTGTTTCAGCATGAATTCCTTCAGCGGCACCGATGCCTTGTCGAGCGCCTCGACGGAGGTGATCTTGCCGTCGAGATACGGGCTGAGCGCCTCGGTTTGCACGCGGTCGATGATGGGACCCATCAGGAAAAAGGTGAGGAAGAGCGAGAGACCGACGACGATCTGATTCGACGGCGCACTCGGCGTGCCGATCGCGGTGCGGACGAAACCGAGCACGATGACGATGCGCGTGAAACTGGTCATGAGGAGCACGATCGAGGGCGCGACGGAGAGCAGCGTCATCACGATCACGATCTGCACGGCGACACTGACCTGGCCGTTTTGGCCGGAGCCTTCGAGGCCGATGTTCAGGCGAAAGGGATCGGCGTTCTTGCTGGCTGGAGCGGGCGTGGATGCTGCTCCCGCCATGGCAAAGGGCGCCGGGGTGGGGACGGGTGAGGGCAGCGACACCGGCTGTGCGCGCAACGGATTTGCCACGAACAAAAGGGGCACGAGCAGGAGTTGAAAAAAACGTCTCATCAGGATTTTTCGGTCGGATGGTTCTCGGAAAGTGAGGAGAGCAGGTCGATGCGACCGGGACAGACACCGAGGAGAAATTTCCGGCCCTCGTAGGAGGCGACGACGAGAAACTGCCGGTTGCCGAGCGAGCGCGTTTCATCGATGGCGAGCGAGCGCACGTCGCGCCCGGAGATTTTCACCGAGCGGCTGCGCCAGAGCATCCAGGCACCGGCGCCGGCGAGGACGATGGCGCCGAGAACGGTCGTCGCGCCTAGGCCGGCGCCGGGGTCGGCGGCGGGGGTGGCGGGAGACGCGGCGCTTTTCGGGTAGATGACCTTGGTGTCATCGACTGCGCGGGCGGGCGCGGCCGCGAACGCGAGGAGCGCCAGCGGCAAAAGGCGGAGGGGGCGAAACGTCATGGCGTCGCGCTGCCGACGAGTTCGGTGATCTTGATGCCGAAGTTGTCCTCGACGACGACGACCTCGCCGTAGGCGACGAGCTTGTCGTTGACGTAGAGGCCGACGGGATCGCTGGCGCTTTGGGTGAGCTGGAGCACGGCGCCGGGGGCGAGCTCGAGCACTTCGCGCATGGGCAACTGGACCGAGCCGAGTTGCACGGTGACCTTCACCTTTACGTCGAGGACGATATCAAGGGTTTTTTCTTCCGTCAGGTTTGGCATGGGTGGTTTCCTCCGAGGGTAATTTGCGGGTGAGCTGGACGGCGACGTGGTCGGTATCGAGACCGACCGTGCCGATAAATTTGGGCGAGCCGTTGAGGAGCACGCGGGTTTCGTGGCAGATGCTGGCGGGCAGCTCGATCACATCGCCGACGCGCAGGCTGATGATTTCGCGCAGGGAAAGCTCGAGGGCGGACCACTCGGCGCGCACGGGCACTTGGATGCGGGCGTAGGAGGATTGCCAGCTCACGACTTTGGCGGGGGCGGTGTCGGAGTTGTCCTTCTGGCGGCGCGCCTGCAGCTTTTTCACGAGGGGCTCGATGGTGTAGTAAGGCACGGCGATCTGGATCGGCTCGGCGCAGTCGCCCAGGCTGACCTCGAGCGTGAGGACGAGCATGATGGCATCCTTGGGCGAAGTTTGGAGAAAGCGGCCGCCGTTCTCATGGCCGATGATGGCGGCGCGGATCGGGGGTTCATCGGCCTTCCACTGGCCGCACCATTCCTCAAGCACGATGGCGAGCACGTCCTCGATGAGGGCGGTCTCGATCTCGGTGAGGGCGCGCTCGGCTTTCACGGAATGGCCGTGGCCGCCGAGGAGGCGATCGACGATGGTGAGCGCGAGGCGCGGGTGGAGGTCGAGGATGCCGACGCCGGCGAGGGGCTCGACCTTGAAGAGGGCGATGTGCGTGGAGTCCGGCAGGGACTCGGTGAATTTCTCGTATCCGCAGGTCGTGAGCTTCGCGAGCTTCAGGCTGAACTCCATGCGGAGATAGAGGGAGAGGCGGGAGGCGAGATAGCGGACGAATTCCTCGTGCAGCAGGCGCAGCCGGCGCAGCTCGCCCTCGGCGAGGAAGGCGGGGTTGCGAAAATCATAGCGCTCGACCGCGCCCTGATAGAACGCGCCGCGCTTGCCACTGCCTGCGCCGAAGGCCCCGGGCGCGGCCTCCTCGGCGGTTTGCGCGAGCAGTTTGTCGATCTCGGATTGATCGAGCAGATTGGCATCGGGCTGGAGGGGTTCGTCGGACATCGGATTACTGGACGACAAAGTCGGCGAAATAAATTTGCTCCACGGCTTTGCGGCCGAGGGCCTGGTTGTAGGCGTTGACGAGTTTTTCGCGGATGACGTTTTTCGAGCCGGGCTCCTCGAGGTCGGTGAGCGTGAGGGAGGAGAGGACGTTGAGCGTCACATCGGTGAGGCGGGGCTTGGAGGCTTCAAAGACGGCCTTGATATTGGAATCGCCGACGCCGGTGATGATGAAACTGGTCTTGAGGTAGCGCGTGCCCATGGTGCCGGCGAGGTTCACGACGACGTTGCTAAATTCATAGTTGGGCGAGCCGCCTTCCTTGCCCTCCTTGCCTTCCTTGCCGCCCTTGCCGCCGTGGGCGGGGGCGCTTTCCGCGGGCGCGGCGGCGGGCTCGGCCTCGTGGGTCTCGCCGGAGGCGACGACGGCGAGTTTTTTTTGCAAGCGCGGCACGAGGACAAACTCGACCGTGGCAAAGGTGATCACTGGCGCGAGGACGACGACGGCGATGGCGGGGATCCACGCGGCGATGCCGCCCTTGGCGGCGGCGGGAGCGGCGGCATGCGGGGCGGCGGTATCCGATTTTGCATCACCCTTGGCCGCCGCGTCGGGCTTGGCGTGCGCGTCGGCTTTGGCGGGAGCGGCTTCGGCTTTGGCTGACATGGTCGGGGCTTAGCGCTGCTTGAGGTTGACGATGTCTTCGAGGATGGTGTCGGAGACGGTGATGAGGCGGGAGCCGGCCTGGAAGCTGCGCTGGGTGGTGATGAGGCTCGCGAATTCCTCGGTGAGATCGACGTTGGAGAGTTCGAGGGTGCCGGCTTCGATGCTGCCGAGGCCGTTGCTGCGCGGGGCGTTGGTGCCGTCGGTCTTGAGCGCGATGCCGCCGGCGGTGGCGCCGACGGGGCCGGCGGCGAGCATGCCGGTGTAGAGATTGCCGCCTTCTTTGACGAGGGCGGTGGGATCGGTGTAGGTCTGAAGGAGAATTTGGCCGGTCGTAACCGAGGTGTTATTGGAGTAGTTTTCGACGACGAGGCCATCGCGCCCAATGGCGACCGAGCGGAGCTGTGCGCCCGTGGGCGGAGTGGCGAGCTTGACGTCGCCCAGCGTGGTGAGCGCGGAGCCGGCGAGGCCTTGCACGCGGAAGCCGAGCGGCGTGACGAGGTAGCCGTTGCTGTCAAAACGGAAGTCGCCGGAGCGGGTGGCGAATTCGGTGCCGTCGGCGGAATTCTTGACGCGGAAAAACCCGTTGCCGGAAATGCCGAGATCGGTCGGTGAGCCGGTGGTCGCGAGGGAGCCTTGGACGAAGCTGGTGGTGATGCCCGCGAGGCCGACGCCAGTGCCGATCTGGGTGACGGACGAGCCGCCGGTGGAGCGCTGGAGGACGTTGCTGAAGCTGTCGGAATATCGTGCCTGCGCGGATTTGTAGCCCGTGGTGTTCACGTTGGCGATGTTGTTGCCGATGACTTCGAGGCCTTTCATGAAGGTGCGCAGGGCGCTGACGCCGCTGCCCATTGTGCCGATGAGTGACATGGTGGTGGTTTTCGGGGTTGAGAGTTACACGCCGCCGGGAGCGGTCGTGACGGGCGGTGGAACGGGAGTGGGAACAACACCGGGCTCGACGCGGAGCACGGCGGAGAGGGAGTAATTTTTTCCGGCGATCACGAGCTCGGGCGAGCCGCCGCTGGCGTCGATCGCGGAGACGTTGCCAGTCTCCATCGTGCCATCGCCGTGATCGACGGTGACGCTGCGGCCGAGGTAGCTGTTGGCGGTGACGAAATCCTGATTGGCACGGAGGAGCGCGATGTCCTTCGACATCGTGGAGGTTTGCTCGAGCGAGGTGAACTGAGCCATCTGCGCGATGAACGAGGTGTCCTCCATCGGCTTCATCGGATCCTGGGTTTGAAACTGTTTCGCGAGGAGCTTCAGAAAATCACCTTGGTCGAGGGTGGTTTTCTTGCGGGTGGTCGTCGCGGGGGCGGTCGGATCCGAACTCGTCAGGCTCGACGTGCTGGAGGGGGTGAGGGCGGAGACTTGCATGACGGTTAGGCGAAGGTGTGGAGATGCAGGGTGGTCGAGAGAGCGGCGCGCTGAGGCGCGAGTGGCGTGCGATCAACCGAGGGAGAATCCGAGACCCGGCTGCCGCGCGGGGGATGGAGGGAAAATGTCGCCGAGGATTCGCGGGTAGATTCACGCTGCTGCGGCGCGCCTTCGCCGGAGAAATTTGTGGAGCTTCCGGCATGCGAGGAGGTGAAAACGGGCGGCGCCATGCGGACGGAGGCGTCGGTTATTTTCGAACCGGCGGCGGTCCACTCGCTCGCGAGGGCGGCGCGAAGCTCCGGCGAGTCGGTGCGGAACGTGGCGTGAACCGTGCCGCCACGGAATTCGACGCGCACGGCGAGATCGTTGCCGGCGAGCGAGAATTGGAGATTCACCGAGGTGCGCTCGCCGCTCACGCGTTCGGCGGCGGATAACACGGCGTCGACCGCGCGATGCGCGAGGCTGGCGGTTTCGCCGATTTGGCTCACGCTCTCGCGAGCCGAGGCTTGGACCTGAGTCACCGACGGCGTGGACAAAGCCGCGAACTCCGGGGCAGTGGATTGACGATGCGAAAACGGGACGGCGGCCATGGTGACGGATGGTTTAGCAACGTCAGTGCCAAGGGTTTCATCGGGCGAGGTAACTTCCTCCGCGGAAGAACTTAGAAAGTTTTCCAAAGAAAGCTTCGGCGCGATTTTTTCCGGGCGGTTCAAATCCGTGCGCGGCGCGGCAAGATTTGCCCCGGGGGCAAGAGCGGTGGTTGGCGTGGCGCCGGGAGCACGGCGTTCGCTCCGTGTAGTGCCCGCAGGCGGACGCGGGATTTGGCCGTCCGCTGGCACCGCGATCACGATCACCTCGGCGGTCGGAGCCGTGGTTTCGGTTTGGCGCGGGGTCGGTGCGACTGGTTCCGGCGTGGCTGATTTCGGGATGATGGAGTCGGCGGGCATCATCGGAGTGGAAGGCCCTGGCGGCTGGGTAACGGGAGTGAGCGCGGGAGGAGCCGCCGTGGAAAAATCACCGGGGCCGATGGATTCCGCGCTCACGGTAGAGATGGTGTCGCCGGGCACGGGGTCAAACTGGGGCGACGTGACAGGAGAGGTGTCGTTGACAACCGGGCCGGCCATGAAGGCGAGCAGCGCGGCGAGATCGGGCGACGCCGCGGGATCAAGGGGGGCGACGCCGGGGGCAGGCGCGGGATCGGGCGAATCGCCGGGCGCGGATTGGCGCGCGACGCCGGCGCGGGCGGGCGCGGGCTTGGATTTTTCGGGATCGGCGGTGAGCAGATCATCGAAGCCCGGGCGTTTTTTGGTATCGGAGGCGGAGGCGTTGGATGGGGTGCCATCGGCCCCGGAGCGAGGGAGGCCGCGCGATTTTGGCGCGGGCTGCGGAAGCGAGTCGAGCGTCGCGGAAGACAGGGAGAGTTGCATGGTTTTGGGCAACCTTCCTTGGTCGCGAACCGCACCGATCCGTGGCGCGGGGTTGAAACTGCGGGGGATTAGTTGGCGGGCTTGAAGGTTTTCATCTGGCGCATCTTTTCGGAGAGGAGCGCGACGCGGCGGGCGAGCGGGCCGTCTTTGCCGGCGGTGTGGCTCATCTCCTCGAAGATGGGTCCGACGGCATCGGACTTCATGAGGGAAAGAATCTTGATCGCGGTGGTGTCATCCATTTCGCGAAGAATCGCGACGACGGCGGTCGGGGTGAGGGTGGAGTAGGTCTGGGCGAGCACGCGGACATTCTTCGCTTCGTCGGCGGTAATCTCGGTGACGCGGCCGGCGATCTCCTTGCGGAGCGAGTCGATTTCGGCGCGGACTTTGGCGAGTTCCTTTTCCTCGCTGGCGATCCGGGAGGCGCGCTGGTCGAGGAGATCGGACTGTTTGCGGAGCCGGTCGCGCTCGCCTTTCAGCTCGGTGGAGAGGTTTTCGATTTCGATCGTCCAGAAATCC
>JANYBX010000371.1 GCA_025360615.1 Opitutia bacterium | reverse complement strand
CTCACGAACGTGAACAACACAATTCACGGCGCTGGCACCATCGGCAACGGCACGCTAGTCGTGCTCAACAACGCCGCCGGCGTCATCAACGCCGACATCTCCGGTCAGACGATGCTGCTGAACGGCACGGGCAACATCGTCAACGCGGGTCTACTCGAAGCCACCAACGGCGCCACGTTGCAGATCACCAATGTCGTCAGCAACGCCGGCGCAAACATCACCGCCAACGGCGGCACGGTCTTGGTCAATGGCAGCGCCATCCTCCAAGGCGGCACGCTCAATACTCTGAACGGCGGGACCCTGGGGACGGGTATCAACGGCACGGCAACCTTGGATGGTTCGACGCTCGGGGCGATCAGGCTCTCCACGAATAGCACCTGGACGAGTGACCGCGGCTCAAACACCAATGTGCAGGGAACGATTAATAATCAGGGCAACCTTCAAGTGAACGGAGGGAACGGGTTCAATACCACCGTGGCCTTGGGGGCTAACACCACGTTGCAAGGCGGCGGCACCGTCACGCTCGATAACGGCGACAACAACGGCCGTCCCTTCATCAATGGCAACGGCATGACGCTCACGAACGTGAACAACACGATTCACGGCGCCGGCACCATCGGCAACGGCTCGCTGACCTTCGTCAACAACGCCGCTGGCGTCGTCAATGCCGACATCTCCGGTCAAATCATGGTCGTGAACGCCACGAGCGGGACGACGAACACCGGCCTGCTCGAAGCCACCAACGGCGGCGTCCTCCAGCTCATCACGGGCGTCGTCAACAATCAGAACGGTAACATCACCGGCAGCACCGGCACGGTGAATGTGAATACTACGATCCAAGGAGGCACGCTCAACGGCGCGAATCTGAAGACCCAATCGAACGCGACCCTCGACGGCAGCGCCCACGGCCCGCTCACGATCTCAACCGGCAGCACCTATACCGGCGGCCTCGGCACGACCACAAACCTCACTGGCACGATCAACAATCAGGGAAATATTCAGGTCAATGCAGGCTTCGGCAATAACACCTCCCTCACCATTGCCGGCAACACCACGCTGCAAGGCGGGGGCACCCTCACCCTCGATAACGGCGACAACAACGGTCAGCCGTTCGTCTCCGGTCCCTTTACTCTCACCAACAGCAACCACACCATTCAAGGTGCGGGCAACATCGGTGGCGGGGGACTCAATATCGTCAACGACCCCACCGGTACCATTCTCGCCAACAAAGCCGGCAACACTCTCCTCATCAGCGGCAGCGGCACCGTCACCAACAACGGCACGATGCAGGCCAACGCCGGCAGCACGCTCCAAGTCACGTCCAACCTGACCAACTACGCGGCAGGCACGCTCACGGGCGGCACCTACATCGTGAACGGCTCCGCCGCGCAGACCGGCACGATCCAGCTCAATTCCCTCGGCAACAACGCCGCCGGCGAGATCGTGAACAACGCCGCCACCATCGTCCTCAACGGACCCACCGCCAACACCCGCTTCGTCGACGCCGGAGGCAACAACGCCCTCAAGCCCCTCGCAAACAATTCCGGCAGCTTCACCGTCAATGGCGGCTACGGTTTCGCGGCCGTCGGCAATCTCACCAACTCCGGCACCGTCAACGTCGGCGGTAGTGGCAGCAGCCTCACGATCGCGCCCGCCAGCACCTACACGCAGACCGGCGGCCTCACCAAGATCGACGCCGGTGGCACGCTCACCGCGGGCACCGCGCAAATCTCCGCCGGCACCGTCCAGCTCGCCGGCGGCACCTTCACCGCGACCAGCCTCACCAACTCTGCGCCCGCGCTCATCATCGGCAACGGCACGATCAACGCCCGCCCCACCAACCTCGGCACGATCGAGGCGTCCGGCGGCACGCTCACCGTCAGCAACGGCATCTCCGGCCCGAGCGGCACGGTGAGAGTCGACGCCGGTGCGACGCTCAACCTCTCCGCCGGTGCCGCCAGCACCGCCGGCACGCTGACGCAAAACGGCACCCTCGCCCTCGGCACGAACACCGTCACCGTCTCGACCAGCTACACCAACGCGAACTTCGGCGTCGGCAACAGCTTCGACGCCCACGCCAATGTCACCGGCACCGGCCAGATCAACGCCGCCAGCACCACCGCGCAGGCCATCACCGGCGCCGCCGTCATCAACGGCACCACCGCCACGCCCACCCTCACCGGCTTCGGCAGTATCCGCACTGGCCAGACAGCGAGCGTCACCTACAACGTCACCAACACCGGTGCCAGCGGCCCCTCGCTCATCGGCGCGCTCCAGACCAATGTGAACGGCGGCAACATCACCGACTCGCGCCTCTCCGGCAGCGGCGTCACCGCGCAAAATTTCGGCCCGCTCGGCTCCGGCCAGTCGCAAAATTACACCGTCACGTTCAACGGCACCACCGCCGGCGCGCTCGCGGCCGGGCAGACCATTCACGTCGCCAATAATTTCGACAACGTCGCCGACCAAACCATCACGCTCGGCAGCGGCGCCGTGTATCAGGCCGCGCAAGCCAACACGCTCCCCACCGTCGTAAATCTGGGCAACGTCCACGTCGGCGCCACCGCCTCGACCAATCTCACCGTCTCGAACATCGCGCCCGCCACCGGCGGTTTCACGGAGACACTCGGCGCCACCGTCACCGGCACGACCGGCTCGGCGACGACCTCTGGATCCGTCAGCGGCCTCGCCCAAGGCGCGAGCAACAACTCTATGACGGTCGGCCTCAACACCGCCACCGCGGGTTTGAAAACCGGCACCGCCACGCTCGGCTTCACCTCCACGGAAATCTCCGGCAGCGGCCTCGGCACCATCGGCGTCGGCTCGCAAACCGTCACCGTCACCGGCGCCGCCTACCGTCTCGCGCAGGCCAATCTCGGCACGCTCGCCTTCGGCAACGTCCTCATCGGCTCCTCGCAGACGCGCACGCTCACCGTCACGAACGGCGCCGTCGCCGACGGTTTCTCCGAAGGCCTCAACGCCTCGTTCGGCAGCATCTCCGGTGCGAGCGCCGGCCTCCTCTCCGCGTCCGGCGTGATCAACAATCTCGCCGCCGGCCTCGCCGATGGCACCCAACTCCAAGTCACGCTCAACACCAGCGCGACCGGCCTCGTCACCGCCAGCGTGCAGGTTCTCCTCACCTCGAATGGCGCCGGCACCAGCGGCCTCGGCCTGACTGCGCTGCCCACGCAAAACGTCGCGATCTCCGGCCAGATCACCGGCCTCGTCGGCAGCCTCGCGAGCGCGAGCGCCGCCACGCCAAATCCCGTCAACCTCGGCAACGTCCGCATCGGCGCGGCCTCGCCCACGCAGACGCTCACCCTCGGCAACACCGCCACCGGCCCCGCCGAAGGTTTGAACGCCAGCTTCACCGGCGTCTCGAGCGGCCTCACCGCCACCGGCGCGTTCACCGGCCTCGCCGCCGGCGCGACGAACAACAGCAGCCTCGTCGTCGGGATGAACACCAGCACCGCCGGCCTGAAAAACGGCACCGCCACCATTGGGCTCACTTCCGACGGCACGTTCAACAGCGGTGTCACCACGGCGCTCACCCCGCAAACGGTCGTCGTGAACGGCGCGGTTTATCAAACCGCGCAAGCCAGCGCGCTGCCTGTCACCGTGAATCTCGGCACGCTGCGCACCGGCACCGTCGTCAACACCACCCTCGCCGTCGGCAACCTCGCGCCGCTCACCGGCGGCTACACCGAGACGCTCGGCGCCTCCTTCGGACCGAGCAGTGCGGGCCTCACCGCCACCGGCTCGATCACCGGCCTCGCCGCCGGAGCCGCTCCCAGCAACGCCCTCACGGTCGGCTACACCGCCGGTTCCGCCGGCGCGTTCGCCGGATCGAGCACCGTCAACTTCACCACGCAAGCCGTCGGTGGCAGCGGCCTCGGCACGCTCGGGATCGGTTCGCAAACGGTGAACTTCGCCGCCAACGTCAACGCGCTCGCCGAGCTCCAAGTGCTCCTCGCGAGCGGGTTCACCTTCACGCTCACCGGGGCGAATGCCGGGCTCCTCGATTTCGGCACGCTGCCCTCCGGCGGCGGCTCGCTCCTCTCCACGCTCAATCTGCTGAACCACGCCTTCGGCCCCTCCGACTCGCTCCTTGGCAGCTTCAACGCCGCCGCGCTCGCCGGCGGCCCCTTCAGCCTGATCGGCGGCAGCGCCTTTAATCTCGGGGCGGGCGCGGGCCAGACCTTCCAAATCAGTTTCAACACCAGCGCGGCCTCGGGCTTCTACACGGCCACGATTTTAATCAACGACGTGAGCCACAACGCGTTTCAATCCGACCTCGGGCTCGCGACCTTCAGCCTCACGATCCGCGGCACGATCGACCGTCCCGCGGGCGGCGGTGGTGGTGGCTCGGCGGTTCCCGAACCCTCCACCTACGGTTTGTTCGCCGTCCTCGCCTTGATCGCTGGCATCGCGGTCCGCCGGTCCCGCACCGCGCCGCGCAACTGAGTTTACGGTCGATCCTGGAGCCCCGACCAAAGGGTCGGGCTTCCTAATTTATCCCATCACACTCGCCAGGCGCGGGCGGCGGAGACCGCTGCCACGCGGTTTTCCACGCCGAGTTTTCCGAGGATGCGCTCGACATGGGTTTTCACGGTGAGCCGACTGACCCCGAGGATGATCGCGATCTCGGGATTACTTTTACCGACCGCGATCCAGCGGAGGATCTCCGCTTCCCGCGTCGTAAGCTCCGCTCCCGCCGGAACCGCGCGGACGGGCCCGGGAGGACGGGCGGGCACGGGGTTCGCAAGTTCGCGTTGAACGGCGGCGAGCAGATGCGGTTGAAACAGCGCCAGGGCCAGCCGTTCGTCGTCGCTGAAATCGCGACCGTCGCGCGAAACGCCGAGGGAGACATGCGAGTCCGGAGTGAGCGGCACATAAACGGCCATCATGCGGGTGACGCCGTAATGCCGGAAATAGTCGCGGTATAGCGGGCCGGCCTTGAACGTCGCCAAGTTCTCCACGTCGGAAATGCTGTAGGGGCCCGGTTCCTTGCTCTCGCGATACCGGTTGCGGATCGGATGCGTGTGGACGTGCGCCTCGTAGGCTTTGTCATGGGCGCGCAGGTCCAGCGCCTGCGGCCACCACTGCATGGCATGGCGCTGGTCACTGGCGCGGTGGCCGATGACCGTCATGTTTGAAGACAGCAGTGTGCCGGCCATCTCGCCCACTGCCCCCGGCGTAGGCCGGCCATGCCAGTCGCCGTAGAGGTCGGCCAGGCTGCGGTTCAGCCGGTGGAGCAGGGGTTGCGGGCGCAGTGTCATGGTCGGGCAACCATCAGCAATAAATACGCCGGCACGATGCAGGGTGCGCACCACGCGCAGCAGGCAGGAGGGTGTTCATGGGGTGATTCAAATCAGTCCGGTTTCTCCAACCCATGCCATGTTTCCCGCACTTCTCAACCCTCGTCATCGGGTTAATTTTTCGCGACGGGATGCCAGCTGGCATACGTGCGATGGCCGCCACCGATTCCCGAACGCCTGCCCGGGTCTCCTTTTCCGGATCCGATTCAAGTGGTGCGGGCGGCGGGAATCGAACCCGCTTCTCATGCTTGGGAAGCACACATAATAGCCAGTATACTACGCCCGCAAAA
>JANYBX010000310.1 GCA_025360615.1 Opitutia bacterium | reverse complement strand
AGCCGCTCCTCCAATATCCTGCAATCCCGGCCTTCAAAACCGATCCCTCACGCCGCGTCGTAAATCTGCACCCGCGTCCAGAACGTCTTGAATGCCGCCACGAACGCCAGATGGATCGGGTCCACTTGGTAGGCATCGTGCGCGGCGACGTCTTTGCACACGACCGTCAACGCATACGAATAACTCGCGTCGATAATCGGCCGCCGCTCCGTCGCCGCCGGCGTGCCGACGTAAATTTTTGCCACGGCCTTGATGCCGCCAAGCGACTCCACGCCACCGCGAAACTCCGCGAGTTGCGCATTGGTCAGTTCAGGTTTCAGCCAGAAGTAAACGGTGTGAACGAGCATGGCCTAAAAGTAGAGCGCGGCTTCCGCCGACGCTCAATGGCAAATTCTCACGAAATCTCACCCCCGGAATTGAACCACAGAGATACAGAGGCACAGAGAAGAAATACTCCTGCGACGACGAGGGTTTTGAAAGAGAGATGAGAATTCACTCTCCTGTTTTCAATTCATGATCAGGTGAATGCCCGCATCCGATTCTGCAATGAGCGTAGATTACCGGTTCCTCCTCCGAAGTTTCCCCTCCCCGCGCTCCGCTCCCGCCGCCCGCCCCTCACTCTGCCGCATCCAGCTTCGCCAGTTCCTCGCCCACGTTGAAATTCATCTTCACATCCGGATCGGGCGACGGCACCGCCGAGAGCAAAATCCTCGTGTAGGCGTGCTGCGGCGCGGCGAAAATCTGCGGCGTCGGCGCCAGCTCCACGATCCGGCCCTTGCGCATCACGGCCACCCGGTCGCAGAAATTCCGGACCACATCGAGATTGTGCGCGACGAAAAGATAAGTGAGCCGAAACTCCCGCTGAAGTTCCTTCAGGAGGTCGAGCACCTGCGCCTGCACCGACACGTCCAGCGCCGAGGTCGCCTCGTCGCACACGATCAGCGAGGGCCGCATGATGATCGCGCGCGCGATGCCGATGCGCTGCCGTTGCCCGCCCGAAAAGGCATGGGGATACCTCGTTCGGTGCTCCGGCTTCAGCCCCACGCGCGCCAATACCTCCGCCACCCTGGTCTCCAGCTCGTCACCGCGCGCCAGCCCGTGAATCACGAGCGGCTCGCCCACGATGTCACGCACCGTCATGCGCGGGTTGAGCGAGGAAACCGGATCTTGAAAAATCATCTGCACGTGCCGCCGCACCGGTTTTAGCTCCCCCGCGCTCAGCCGCGCGAGATCGACCACGCGCCCATCCGGCAGCCGAAAAAACACTTCGCCCGCCGTCGGGTCGATGGCGCGCAAGGCACAGCGCGCGGTCGTCGTCTTGCCGCAGCCGCTCTCGCCCACCAGCCCGAGCGTCTCTCCCTGCGCGATGTCGAAGTTCACGTTGTCCACGGCCTTCACCCACTCGGAGGACGGGCGACGAAACCCGCGGCTCAGCACCGGGAAATGTTTGCACAGCCCGCGCACGGAAAGGAGCGGCGCCGCTGCGGGAATCGCGCCCGGCTCATTCATGCGGGGTGCCTCCGGCTCGACAGCGCGTCGAGCAATGCTCGCGTGTAGGCGTGCTGCGGGTTTTTCAACACGGCGCGCACCTCGCCCCGCTCGACGATTTTCCCGCGTTGCATCACCGCGACCTCGTCGGCCATCTGCGCCACGACGCCGAAATCGTGCGTGATGAGCAGCACCGAGCAGCCAATTTCCCGCTGGAGCGTTTTGATGAGGCCGAGGATTTGCGCCTGGATTGTCACATCGAGCGCCGTCGTTGGCTCGTCGGCGATGAGCAGCTCGGGCCGGCACACGAGGGCCATCGCGATCACGACGCGTTGCCTCATGCCGCCCGAGAGCTCGTGCGGATATTGCTCGTAGCACCGCGTGGCGGGCGCAATGCCGACCTTGTCGAGCATCTCGAGCGTGAGTTCGCGCGCCACGGTTTTTCCGATCGGCCGGTGGAGCAGAATGGCCTCGGCGATCTGGCTGCCGATGGTGTGGACCGGCGAGAGCGCCGTCATCGGCTCCTGAAAAATCATGCTGATCAACCCGCCGCGCACCTCGAAGAGACGGTCTGAATCGTCCTCCAATTTCGCGATGTCGATATCGCCCACGCGCGCCGAGCGCAGCAGGATCCGGCCACCCGTCATCCGGCCGGGAGGCTGGATGAGCCGGAGGATCGAATACGCCGTCACGCTTTTCCCCGAGCCACTCTCGCCGACGAGCGCGAGCGTTTGCCCGCGCGCGATGGAAAATGTCACCCCTTCCACCGCCGGCACCACGAGGTCAGGCGTGAAAAACGAGACGCGCAGCTCTTCGACCTCGAGCAGGGGGAATGGGACTTTCATCGCGTCGAATACGGATCGGCCGCGTCGCGCAGGCCGTCGCCGAGAAAGTTAAAACACAGCACGGTCAGCACGATCATCACCACCGGCATGAGCAACCAGGGATAATTTTCCACCGTCTGGATGCTCAGGCAGTCCTGCAGCATCACGCCCCAGCTCACGATCGGCGGGCGCAGTCCCAGTTGGAGAAACGAGAGCGAGGTTTCCCCGAGGATCATCGCCGGCACGCTCATTGTTAGCACCACGATGATGTGGCTCGCGAAGCCGGGCAGCAGGTGCCGGAAAAGAATCCGCGTGTGCGATGCCCCCAGCAACCGCGCCGCCGTCGCGTAATCCTCCTCGCGCAACGACAGGATTTTCCCGCGCACCACGCGCGCCAGCCCCGTCCAGCCGAGGAGGCTCAACACGAGCGTGATCGCAAAATACGTCGAGAGCGGCGACCAGTCCGCCGGCAGCACCGCCCCGAAAGCCAGCCAGAGCGGGATCTGCGGGAAGGCGTTGATCACCTCGATCCCGCGTTGGATGAAGGTGTCCGTCGCTCCGCCCACGTAGCCCGAGATGCCCCCGATCGTCACGCCGAGCAAAAAAGTCACCGCGATCGACACAAGCCCGACCGAAAGGCTGATGCGCGAGCCGTAGATCAACCGGCTGAAAATATCCTCCCCATACTTGTCCGCACCGAGGAAATAAAACGTCACCGGCCGCCCGTCGGGCCGCTGCGCCGCCGTATTTTTTACCCCGAAAAAATGCCGGTCCCAGGTCAGCAGTCCCCAAAAGACATACGGCGCGCCCTTCACGAAAAATCCCAGCTTCACCGGCGCGCCCTCGTCCTCGATGTAGGATTTCTTAAAGGTCAGCGGGTCCACGAACGCCCGCATCGCCGGCACATGCAACCCGTGCCTGAGCGAAAACTGCGGGAGCTGGGGCGGACAATACGCCCGCGTGAGATCCCGCCACTGCCGCGGATACGGCGCGAAAAATTCGGCGCCGAGCGCGAGCGCGTAGAGCACCGCCAGCAGATACAGCGAGGCCACCGCCAGCCGATGGTGCGCAAACCGCCGCCCGATCAGCGCCCATGGGGAGAGCGTGCCGGCTGAACCGTCGTTGGTGCTGGCGGGGGTGGCCACGGGGAGAAACTGTCCGCCAGCAAATTGCCACCCCCCGCATCGGCAAGCGGCAATTCCTCGGCCGAAAAAACGCTCCGTGGGCGCGACGGGCCGCGGTCCTTGAGCCCGCTACCAGTGTAGACCAGCGACGGAATTTTCGCTGTTGCCAGCAACACGGCCCCCTCGCTCTTGTCACACTCCACCTGCCTCCACCCCCATGAAATTCCCCTTCACTTCCCCCCGTCTTGCCACCTTCGCCGCCGTGGGGCTGTTCGCCCTTGTCAACCTCGCCGCCTCCGCCGCGGCCCCGGTGAAAATCGGCTTCCTCGTCAAGCAACCCGAGGAACCGTGGTTCCAGCTCGAATGGAAATTCGCCGACCAAGCCGCCAAGGAACTCGGCTTCACCCTCATCAAGACCGGCGCGACTGACGGAGAAAAAGTCCTCGCCGCCATCGACAACCTCGCCGCCAACGGCGCGCAGGGCTTCATCATCTGCACGCCCGACACCCACCTCGGGCCCGGCATCGCTGCCAAAGCCAAGGCCGCCAACTTGAAACTCCTCAGCGTCGATGACCAGTTCGTCGGAGCCGATGGCAAGCCCATGGCCAAGATCCACCACCTCGGCATCTCCGCCGGCAAGATCGGCGAAAGCGTCGGTGCCACCCTCGCCGCCGAAATGAAAAAGCGCGGCTGGTCCGCCGCCGACACCGCCGTGTGCGCCGTCACGTTCGACGAACTCGCCACCGCCAAGGAGCGCACCGATGGCGCCACCTCCGCCCTCCTCGCCGCCGGCTTCGCGAAGGAAAAAATCTTCAAGGCCCCGCAGCGCACGAGCGACATCCCCGGCGCGTTCGACGCCGTCAACATTCTCCTCACTCAAAAATCCTCCGTGAAACACTGGCTCGTCTGCGGCATGAACGACAGCGCCGTCCTCGGCGCCGTGCGCGCCCTCGAAGGCCGCGGCTTCGGCCCCGACACCGCCATCGGCGTCGGCATTAACGGCACCGATTGCATCGTCGAATTCGAGAAATCGAAACCCACCTCCTTCTACGGCTCGATGCTCCTCTCCGCGAAACAGCACGGCTACCAGACGGCTGAGATGATGTTTAAATGGATCAAGGACGGCGTCGAGCCGCCCCTCGATTCCCGCACCATCGGCGTCCTCATCACCCGCGACAATTTCCGCCAGGTCCTCAAGGAACAGGGCATCACCAAATAACTTCCTCAATGTAGGGTGGGGTCTCCCGACCCCGCCTCCGTCACTCGAGCGGCGGCATCAGGAGATGCCGCCCTACGTCCGACCATGCCCCCCGCCTCCACCTCCCTCGCCTTCGACCGCGTCTCGATGCAGTTCCCCGGCGTGAAAGCGCTCGACGACGTCTCCTTCGACGTCCGTCCCGGCTCCGTCCACGCGCTGATGGGGGAAAACGGCGCGGGCAAATCCACGCTCCTGAAAATCCTCAGCGGTGCCTACACGCCCTCATCCGGCTCGCTCGCCATCGAGGGCAACCCGCGCGTCTTCCACGACACCGCCGACGCCCTCGCCGCCGGCATCGCCGTCATTTACCAGGAGCTGCACCTCGTCCCCGAGATGAGCGTCGCCGAAAATCTTTTCCTCGGCCACCTCCCGCAGCGCCTCGGCATCGTCAACCGCCGCGCCCTCGAAGCCGCGGCGCGGAAACAACTCGCCCTCATCGGCGAGGACATCGACCCGTGGACGAAGCTCGGCAAACTTTCCCTCGGCCAGCGCCAGATGGTCGAGATCGCAAAAGCCCTCACGCGCGGCGCCCGCATCATCGCCTTCGACGAGCCCACCAGCAGCCTCTCCGACCGTGAGGTGCGCCGGCTCTTCACCATCATCCGCGAACTCCGCGACCGGGGCTGCGCCGTCCTCTACGTCTCGCACCGCATGGAGGAAATTTTCACCCTCTGCGACCGCATCACGATTCTACGCGACGGCAAACACGTCGAGACGAGCGAACTCTCCCAGCTCACCCGCGACGTCGTCGTGCAACGCATGGTCGGCCGCCAGCTCGCCGACATCTACAACTACACCCCGCGCCCCCACGCCGGAGCCGGCCTCGCCGTCGAAAATCTCCTCGGCCCCGGCCTCGCCGAGCCCTGCTCCTTCTCCGCCCACGCCGGCGAAATCTTCGGCTTCTTCGGCCTCATCGGCGCCGGCCGCAGCGAGTTGATGCGCCTGCTCTTCGGCGCCACCCCGCGCACCGCCGGGAAAATTTCCCTCGGAGGACGCACCCTCGATTTTCTTTCCCCCCGCGACGCCATCGAGGCCGGCGTCGTGCTCTGCCCCGAGGATCGCAAAAAGGAAGGCATTGTCCCCGTCCGCTCCGTCCTCGAAAACACCAACCTCAGCGCCCGCCGCCGCAAGGCCCGCGCCGGCATCCTCATCGACGAAACGTGGGAGCAAACCAACGCCCGCGACCGCACCGCCCAGCTCCGCGTGAAAACCCCTTCCGTTCACCAGCTCATTCGCAACCTCTCCGGCGGCAACCAGCAGAAAGTCATCCTCGGCCGCTGGCTCTCCGAGACGGTCAAGGTCATCCTCCTCGACGAGCCGACCCGCGGCATCGACATCGGTGCGAAGAGTGAAATCTACACAATCATGCAGGACCTCGCGCGCCAGGGCGTGTGCGTGATCGTCGTGTCGAGTGAGTTGCCCGAAGTCCTCGGCGTCTCCGACCGCATCGCCGTGATGCGCCAGGGCAAGATCGCCGCCATCCTCGACCGCGCCGACGCCAGCGAGGAGAAACTCCTGAAGCTCGCGCTGCCACTCGAGAAGGCCTCGTGAGCGCGGAAGGAAACGCTCAACGTTTAACTCTTAACGCTTAACGCAAAACCGCCTCCCCCTTCAGCGTTAAACGTTAAGAGTTAAACGCTGAGCGTTCCTCCGCCCCCTCCCCCTTTCATGTCCGCCCCCGCTTCC
>JANYBX010000234.1 GCA_025360615.1 Opitutia bacterium | reverse complement strand
GAAGTAACGATCGAAATAGTATTTTCCCAAGAAAACTCTGCCATCGGGGGAGAGCTGGAGATTTATAAAATTAGATTGGGCATTGGGGTCGTTGGGCGAAGCGGGCGGAGTGTAACCGCTGTCGATGGAGCCGTTCGCGTTGAGGCGGCGGAGGGTCGAGCCGGAGCCGACGAGAATTTGACCGTTGGTCAGTGGTACGAAAAAGGAAGTCGTGAAACCGTTCGTTGCGCCGACGAAGGTCGCATCGCTGGTGCCGTCGGCGTTGAGGCGGAAGAGTTGCGTGCCGTTAAGGGAGAGAATTTTTCCGTCGGACTGCAGAGCGATCTTCACCGGAGGTTGAGTCGTGGCTGCAGTCGCCGCGACGAAGGAATTGTCGAGGCTGCCGTCAACATTGAGCCGCAAGAGATTGGTGCGCGTGGTGCTGTTGAAACTGCTGAAACTGCCAACGACTAGCAGCCGGCCATCGGGCTGGAGCACGAGCTGGCTGACCGTGCTACCGCTGTTCAGATTGGCGCCGGCGCTGAATGCCGAGTCAAGCGAGCCGTCGAGATTGAGGCGGGCCAAAGCGAATGGTGAAACACCGGTAGTGATGAAAAAATTCGAGCCACCGATGACGAGCTTTCCGTCGACCTGCTCGACCGCAGCGGCGACGGAGCCGTTCAGCAGCAACGTAGGCGCAAACGTCGCGTCCACGATGGCGGTGGGCGCGGTGCTGGCGACGAGCTGCACCATGGCGGCGACGCTCGTGGCCGAGCCGAGCGAATTAGTGACGCTCACAGTGTAGCTGCCGGCCTGGGTTGATTGGACGTTGGCGAGGAGCAGGCGCTCGGCCGTCTGGCGCGCGAGGGGCTGGTTGTTGAAAAACCATTGGTAGGCGAGCGGCGGCGAACCTGTCGCGGTGACTTCGAGGAGGACGTTGTCGCCGACGGCGGCGCTGACACTGCGGGGTGACGCGGTGATCGCGGGCGTGGCCGGAGCGGGAGCCGAGCGGAGGATCGTGCCGGAGAAACCGACGGTGACGACGGCGGCATCATTCGCCGCGACAGCAGTCAGGATGGCGGTGCTGCCCGAGTTGCGGGCCGTCCATGGGGTGCCGGGCGCGGGCGTGGTGCGGATCTCACCGCCTGAACCCACGGCGACGAACTGGCCGTTGAAAAATGTGACGCCGCGCAGATAGGAGGTCGTGCCGCTCGCGAGGCTCGTCCACGTGACGGCGTCAGTCGAGGTGATCGCGTAGCCGTTTTCACCGACAGCGACAAAGGCACGACGACCGTAAGTCACGCTCTCGACAAAATTTCCTCCGGGGAGAACGTTCGCCGCGTAGTCGGTCGTGTCGATGGTGGTGCGCATGAGGCCGTTGTCGCCCGTGATGACGAACTGGCCGTAGGCATAGAGAATACCGCGAAGGCGGTCGCTGCTGGGGCTGAGTTTTGTCCACGTGAGGGAATCGGTGGATGTGATCAGCTCTCCCGATTCGGCGACGGCAATCCAGCGCCCGCCGCCAAAAGCGACGCCGTTGAGCCGCGCGATGGTGCCGCTCGCGCGCGGCGTCCAAGTGAGCGTGTCAGTCGAAGTTAGGATCAGGCCGCCTTCTCCAACAATGACCCACGTGCCCGCACCGTAGCCGACGCTCACGAACCAACGCGCCGGTCCGTTGGACGTGCGCGAGGTCCAGCCGGTGCCGTCTGGCGAGGCGAGAATGGTGCTCTGCTCGCCGACAGCGATCCACTGGTTGTTCGCGTAGGCGACGCTCCAGAGATTGTTCGGCACGACGGACGAGGCCTTCGTCCAGGTTTCCTGCGCAT
The DNA here is from genome assembly GCA_025360615.1 of Opitutia bacterium. GTDB lineage: Bacteria > Verrucomicrobiota > Verrucomicrobiia > Opitutales > Opitutaceae > Tous-C4FEB. The sequence goes on along the minus strand of JANYBX010000234.1, from coordinate 2,414 downwards.
GGAGAGCGAAGCTGAGGAAACCCAGCGAGAGCGAAAAAATGAAGCGGAGGAATTTTGAAAGCATGGAGCGAAAGCCTGAACCGTCTGAGCTGAACATCGCCCAGACAAGAGCGGCTCGGCATCTCGAGCAATAAACATAGATAATAATAGCTTCCTCCGCACGATAGCGGGTTTCCTCCCCTCGATTGTAAGAGCAGTGCCGGCGCAGCTTTCATTCGCGGCCATTCGTGTTCATTCGCGGTTCAACGATTTTTCCAAACCGCATCGCGCCGGAGCCCTTGACAGAAAATCGGCGTGAGACTTATTCGTGAGACATGAAAAGCGCCACCGTTCGCCAGATCCGCAACGCGTTTCCTTCCGTCCTCCGGCTCATCCGCAACGGCGAGTCCGTCGCCATCACGTCGCGCCGAAAGGTGGTTGCTACATTGACTCCACCAGCGGCGCAAAAGCCAGCCCGACGGTCGCGCCCGTGGTCCGATATCGACGCTCGGCTCGCTGAGCTCCAACAGCAGCCCATGCTTGCGGTATCGGGCACAGACCTGCTCGCCTCGGACCGCGAGCGCTTCTGATCCACCCCATGGTCTACGCCGACACATCGTTGCTGTTTTCGCTCGTGTTGCACGACGCCAACACGGCAGCCGTCGTCGCCTATCTGAAAGGCCACCCGACGGCCCTTGCTTTTACCCCGTGGCAACGCTGTGAACTGCGCAACGCCATCCGCCTCTCCGTCTGGCGTGGCAACTGTGATGCCGCACTCGCAAAGCGCACACTTGAGAATATCACCGCAGACGTCGCGACCGGTAATCTCATCGAAAAATCACTCGTGTGGCCTGACGTTCTCCACATCGCCGACGAACTCGGAGAAAAGCACACCACGGTCCTTGGAGTGCGCACGTTGGATCTGCTGCATGTCGCGGCCGCGATCAGCCTCGGCGCGAAAAAATTCCTGACCTGCGACTCCCGCCAACTCGCCCTCGCCAAGGCAGCTGGACTCCGCGCCGACAAGATTTAAGCCGGCGCGCTGCCTTTGAAGTTCAGGCAGGCCAGCTCGCTTGCGAGCGCCCTCGCCTACCGATTCTTCCCAAACAGCAGCCGCAACGAATTCAGGCACACCACCACCGTGCTGCCTTCGTGCGCCGCCACGCCGATCGCCAGCGGCACCGCGCCCAGCGCCGTCGCGATCACCATCACGATCACCACGCCGAGCGAGATCGTCAGGTTTTGCCGGATGATCCCCCGCGCCCGCCGGCTCAGCCGCAACGCCGCCAGGAAATTCTCGATCCGGTCGTGCATCAAAATCACCTCCGCCTGCTCCAGCGCCGCATCGCTCCCTCGCGCGCCCATCGCCACGCCCACGTCCGCCGCCGCCAAACACGGCGCGTCGTTCACGCCGTCGCCGACCATCGCGACTTTTTTCCCGGACGCTTTTAACTCCTGGATCGCGGCGACTTTTCCCTCCGGCGTGAGCGTCGAGCGCACTTCGCTCAACCCCAGTTCCTTCGCCACCGCCTCCGCCGAATGCCGCCGGTCACCGGTTAACATCACCGTGAAAATCCCCTGCCGCTTCAGCTCCGCCAACACCGCCCGCGACTCCGCGCGGATCTGGTCGCGCAACAACACCCGCCCCACGAAATCGCGCCCGATCACCCACACTTCGCTCAGCTCCGCCGGCGCGGCGGGCAGTTTCTCCGCCCAGCCCGCGAGCGGTCCGGCTTCCAACAACTCCCGCCGCCCGAGCAACACCTGCGCGCCGCCGAAATTTCCCTTCACGCCCTGGCCCACGATATTTCTGAAATCGCCCAGCTCGACCACGCGCACGCCGCGCGCCTTCGCATCGCGGACGATGGCGCGCGCGAGTGGATGCTCGGACTTCGCCTCCAGCGCGTAGGCGAGCTCCATGACTTCAGTTTCACGGCCCGGCGGAAAACTCTCGTAGCCCACCACCGCCAGTTCGCCCGTCGTGAGCGTGCCCGTTTTGTCGAGGGCCACGGCGTCGATGTCCGCGAGTTTCTCCACCGCCGCCCCGCCGCGAAACAGCACCCCGTGCCGCGCGCCCCACGCGATCGCCGCGAGAATTGCCGAGGGAATCGAGAGCACCAGCGCGCACGGGCTCGCGACCACCAGCAGCGTCATCGCGCGATAAAACGCCGAGCGGTGCCTCGGCTCGTTCGCGAACGCCGGCAAATGAAAGCCCAGCCACCACACGAGAAACATCGCCGTCGCCCCGCCGAGCACCGCGTAGGTGTAGCCCGTGCCAAACTTGTCCGTGAAACGCTCGCTCGGCGCCTTCAGTTTCTGCGCCGTCTGGATGAGCCGGATGATTTTTTGCAACGTGCTCTCCGCCGGCAGCCGCGCGACCTCGTAGTCCAGCGCGCCCCACAGGTTCACCGTGCCGCTGAACACGCGGTCGCCCT
>JANYBX010000194.1 GCA_025360615.1 Opitutia bacterium | reverse complement strand
CGCCGCTCTTGCGGATCTTGGTCAGCTCGCGGCCGAGGCGATGGGCGAAAATGATGGGAGTCGGCATCAGCTCGGGTGTCTCGCTGCACGCGTAGCCGAACATGATGCCCTGGTCGCCGGCGCCCTGCTCGGCGGTCTTCTTGCCTTTGACCTTCTTGGCATCGACGCCTTGGGAAATGTCCGGTGACTGCTTGGTGAGGTAGTTGTTGATGAAAACGCTGTCGGCGTGAAACACGTCGTCGTTGTTCACGTAGCCGATGTCGCGGATCGCGGCGCGCACGATGGACTCGTAGTTGAGCTTCGCGCTCGTGGTGATCTCGCCGGCGAGGATGACCATGTTGGATTTCACCATGGTTTCGCAGGCGACGCGGCTGTGCTTGTCCTGGGCCAAACAGGCGTCGAGAACGCTGTCGGAAATGAGGTCCGCGACTTTGTCGGGGTGACCTTCGCCCACGGATTCGGAGGAGAAAACAAATGAGTTAGCCATAATTTTGAGAGGGCTCGCACGAAAACTCCCGCCGCCCCTCGGGGCAAGTCTAATATCAACGTATACTGATTTTGTGATGTGAGCGAAAAATCAAGTTTCTCCGAGTCGTGCCGATAACATCGCTGGAAATGAATACCCTTAGCCTAGAGCGTGGGCCGAAACCTGGCGTGCAAGCATCCGCCGTGGACCCAAATCCCACCCGTCCGCGCACCGAAGCCCTGCGCCCACCCACTTTCCCGCCCTTCGCGATCAGCCTGTTGGGCCGTAAAATCCTCGTCGTGGACGACGACCGGCTGAATTTGCGCATCCTCAGCGGGATTCTGCGCGGCGAAAACTACACCTTGGCCGAAGCCAACAGCGGCGAGGCCGCGCTCGCCCTGTATCCCGAATTCCAGCCCGACATCGTGCTGCTCGACGTGATGATGGCCGGGATCGACGGCTTCGAAACCTGCCGGCGGCTCAAGGAAACCTACGGCGAAAGCTGCGCCCCCGTCGTCTTCATCACCGCCAAAACCGAATCCGACGACGTCGTCCAAGGCCTCGCCGCCGGCGGTGCGGACTACCTCCCGAAACCCTTTCGCCCCAAGGAAGTGACCGCGCGCATCCGCGCTCACCTGCACGGCCGGCTCCTCGCCGAGCAGCAGAAACAACTCGTCGAACAACTCAGCAAGGCCAACGCAGCGAAAAACAAATTCCTCGGCATGGCCGCGCACGACCTGCGCAACCCGCTCGCCTCCATCCGCGGCCTCGCGGAATTCTTGCGGGATGGCGTGGTGGGGACGCTGACGCCCGAGCAGCTCGATCTCGTCACGACCATTCACGGGGCCAGCCAGTCGATGCTCGAAATGGTCAACGAACTCCTCGACGTCGCCACGATCGAGGCCGGGGAACTCAAGCTCCGCATCGAGCGCCACAACCTCGTCTCGCTCATCGAAAAATCCGTTTCCCTCAGCAACAACGAGGCCGCCAAAAAGCAGACGAAGATCGTTTTCGCGGCCGCCGGTCGCGCCCTCCTCCTCGACATCGACCCCGCAAAAATGCGCCAGGTCATCGACAACCTCATCAGCAACGCCGTGAAATATTCCCCCCCCCGGCGCCACGATCACGGTCGAACTCCACGCCCAGCCCGACCGCGGCGGATTCTCCGTCAAGGATCAGGGTCCCGGCATTCCCGAGAGCGAGCGCGACAAGCTCTTCAAGGACTTCAGCCAGCTCTCCACCAAGCCCACCGCCGGCGAAAAAAGCACCGGCCTCGGCCTCGCCATCTGCCAGAAAATCGTCGCCGCCCACCACGGCGCCATCACGGCCGAAAACCTGCCCGACCGCGGCTGCGAATTTCGCGTCATCCTCCCCACCCCGAAATGAAAACCTCCCTCACCATTCTCCTCGTGGACGACGAAGCCCACATCCGCAAATTTGTCGGCCTAATCCTGCGGCAGCTTTGCACCGCCCGCGTGCTCGAGGCCTCCAACGGACTTGAGGCCCTCGCGATCTACGAACGCGAGAAACCCGACTTCGTCTTGCTCGATGTCAACATGCCGAACATGACCGGCCTCGAGACGTTGAAAAAACTCCGTGAGCTGGATCCCGACTGCGTCGCCGTGATGCTCACCTCCCTCGCGAACCGGCAGACCATCGACGAAGCCATCGAGCTGGGCGCCGTGAACTACATCCGGAAAGACACGACGAAGGAGGAAATCGCCCTCACGCTTTCCGAGACGATCACCGCGTGTTTCGAAATCCCGGAGACGGAGACCGCGCCATGATTTCCCCCGGCCACTCTGACGCCTCGCTGTCCCCGCCCGCCCTCGCGAGCCTCATCGCCGAGGTCCGATACTCGCTCCCGCAGATGCTGGCCGAGCTGAAGCACGAGCGCGCTACCGGTTCGTTCGCGATGGAAAAACTCGACCAGAACGAGATCGGAAAACTGTTCAAAGCGAAAGCCCCCCGCCGTGCAAAGTCCCAACGTTAAAGATTTCATCGGGCACCTCCGCGCGCTGCCCAACTTCGAGGCTACGCTCGACGCCTCCAGCCTCGTCACCCGGCACGGCACCGGCGTCGAACTCGTGCAGGCGCTCGTCGCCGACAAAATCGCGCCGAAGGAGGACATCTGCCGCATCTGGGCAGACGCGATGAACGTCGCCTACGTCGATCCCTTTGCCTCCACGATCACCGAGGAAGCCGTGGAAAAACTCCCCTTCGAGGTCGCCAAGAAAGCCAAGGCCATCGGGCTCTACGTCATCGACGGCGTGCTCACCGCCGCCATGGCCGATCCCTCGGATGCCGATCTCATCAAGCGCCTCAGCCAGATCGCGCAGATTCCCGTCAGCCCCGTTTTCGCTCTGCCGCGCGAGATCGAGGACGCGATCGCGATTCATTACTGCACCGAGAAAAACATCGAGGACAGCCTCAACGAACTCGGCCGCTCCAGCCTCTTCGACAACCTCGAGCACGCCAGCGAGAAGCTCGCGCATCTCGCGGAGAACAACGCCCTCGTTCAAATTCTCGACGAGATCGTTTATTACGGCATGCGCGAACGCGCGACCGACATCCACATCGAGGCGATGGAAACCCAGTGCCGCATCCGCTTCCGCGTCGATGGCAACCTCCGTGAAATCCTCACCTACTCGCGCAAGCTCCACCGCGCTCTCGTCTCGCGCGTAAAAATCCTCTGCGCGCTCAACATCGCCGAGTCGCGTTTCCCGCAGGACGGCCGTTTCTCCATGCCCATCGGCACGCAGACGGCGAACTTCCGCGTGTCCTCGATTCCCTCGGCCTACGGCGAGAAAATCGTCATCCGCATCCTCTCCATGAGCGGGAAAAAATCCATGCTCACGCTGGATAAGATGATGATCTCGCAGACCATCCTCCAGCCGTTCAAGCGCCTCATCCAAAATCCCAACGGCATCGTCTTCGTCACCGGCCCCACCGGCTCCGGCAAAACGACCACGCTCTACGCCGCGCTGAACGAGATCAACACGCCCGGCGTCAACATTTCCACCATCGAGGATCCGATCGAGATTCAACTCGCCGGAGTCACGCAGACGCAGGTCAACGCGCACATCGACCTGAAGTTTTCCAACGTGCTCCGCGCTCATGCGCCAGGATCCGGATGCGATTCTCATCGGCGAAATCCGCGATCTCGAAACCGCCAAGATCGCCACCGAGGCCGCGCTCACCGGCCACATCGTCTTCGCGACGCTGCACACCAACACCGCCGCGCAAGCCATCGTGCGCCTGATCGAGATCGGCGTGGAGCCCTACATGGTCGCCCCTTCATGCATCGGCGTATTGGCCCAGCGCCTCGCGGCGCGGATCTGCGAGACTTGCAAGGAAGCCTACCAGCCCTCGCGCGAAGTTCTCGCGAAATATTTCGTCGAGGAAGGCCTCACCGACGTCTCGTTCTACCGCGGCCGCGGGTGCAACCGCTGCCGTTTCACCGGCTATAAGGGCCGAGTCGCCTTTCACGAGCTTGTGCTCATCACCGAGGAGGTCCGCACGCTCATCTCCGAGGGAAAAAGCGCGCAGGAAATCACCAAGGCCGCCGCCAAGGTCGGGTTCAAACCGCTGCGCTACGACGGCCTAAAAAAAGTTCTGCTCGGGCTCACGACCATCGACGAAATCGAGCAAAACACCTCGTTCGAATGGGCCACCTAGCCTCTCTATCCGCGTCTTCCACAAAGCTGTTAATTCCCCCTGATACGTAAGTCCACGCATTGAATTTCCCCGCACCGTTCCGATAGTCCACCCACTCCTATGTCCAACTTGCCCATCATCGATTCCGAAGCCATCGAGACCCTCCGTGCGCTGAATCCCGGCGACAACGACGAGTTTCTCCGCGACATCACGGGCATCTTTTTGGAGGACACTCCGCTGCGCATCACCGAGCTGGAGCAAAGTCTCGCGAAAGCCGATCTCCCGACCTTCATCCGCGCCGCCCACACGATCAAGGGCAGCTCGAGCAACCTCGGTGCTCTCGCGCTCCGCGCCGTGGCCGAGCGGCTGGAGTATCAAGCGCGAAAATCTGGCCTCGAAACCGTCACCGGCGATGTCGCGGCGTTGAAGACCGAATACGCCAGTCTACAGGTCGAGCTGCAGAAACTCCTCCAGCCAGCCTGAGCTCCAAGGTAGAGCGCGTTATCCCTAACGCGC
>JANYBX010000188.1 GCA_025360615.1 Opitutia bacterium | reverse complement strand
TTTCGCGACCGTGAAGATATATTGCCGTTCGGTCGTGTAGTCCTGGGGAACGTCGATGCAGAAGATTTTCCCTTTATCCACGTCGGCGAAGGAGCAGGTATCGGGCTCATTGGAGCTGAAGATTTCCGCGACTTCCGGGGTGCCGAGGTATTCGAGATAGTTCTGGGAGGTGCCGAGTTCACCGGCGCGCTGCTCCTTGGCTTCGCTCTGGAGGTAGTTTTTCTCCATGATGTCCGCGAGTTGGATGCGACGCACGGACGGTTCCTTCTTGGTCAGGTCGTCCAAAGCGGCCTTCAATGCTTTCTCGGAAGAAAGCAGCTCGTAGGCGTTGGTCGCCGTGACGGGCCGGCCGATGTCGGATAGAAGTTCAAAGGCCCGGCTGATGTGGCCGGCACCTTTGACTTTGAAAAAGCTCTTTTCGTCTTTCGGATTCAGGGCTGCGGCCGTGTCTACGAGGATGCGGGCACGGGTGGTGAATGGCATGCGGGCGTCACCCGTGACGTTGAGCCGGTTGGGTTGTTCGATGGATTCACCCACCAAGCGGGGCCGGAGGCGGATGATGTCGTGGGTGCGGCCATACTTTTTGGCGAGCCATTCGAGGTAAAACCATTCGTCCCCTTTGTTTGCCATGACGAGACCGCCCATCGTTGGATTGCGGCTCATGAGCGCCGCAAGGAGGCCGTTCATGCCAGAGGTCTTGCCGGAGCCGGTATCGCCGGAAAAGAAGAAGTGGCGATTGGCCTTGTCCCGCGTCCACCGAAAACCGGCAAATGCGAGGACGACTTGCCACCGGTCCGCGACGATCTTCCCGTCTGGATCACGCACCCAACGCCGGTGATCGGCGAAGTAGAACAGCAGTCCTGCGAGCACACAAAGGACGGCACCGACGGCGAGATCATACGGAGCCGGCAGGCGCCACGCACCGAACACGCCGGCAGCGGCAATGATCAAGGCGAACGGCAGCGCGCAAGGAGCGCGCAAACCCGGCTCATTGTGGCGAAGATTCCGTTGGATAAACCAACCCGCCAAGCCAAGGAAAACACCCGCAATAACGAACGCGGCGACCGTGATGGCGTGCGGATTTTGCAGCCATTGGCGGATCAGAATGTCAGGTGCCGGGAGTCGTTTCATCGCGTTTCGATGGTCTAAAAAAGACCCGCCAAAGAATTTTCGCGATGACGCGCACCTACCGAAATTACGGTAGATGCGGTTTGCTCGGTTTCCGCATGTTTTTTGCCGGCGTCAGAACCCAACGAACTCGTTAGGGCCTTGCGTCTGTTACCAAAAAAGCACGGGAGACTCACGCGCACCCTACCGGCTGATCGAAGCCAAGGACCCCCGAAAAACGCTCCGAAAACGCGCGAACGACTACACCTTTTACGGTAGATCGCCTACACCATTTGCGGGGGGTGCGAGCCATTGAGGACGACGGCGAATTCAACCGTGATGGTCGGCATGATCACGGTCGGAATCATTCGCAACGGAGCCAACTACCTCTCGCATCACCTGCGGAAGAACGACTATTGGGCCGAGGGTGAGAAGGCGGTGCTGGGCCAATGGATCGGTGAAGGTGCGAAGGCATTGGGTTTGTCGGGCGAAGTCTCCGACAAACCGTTCGAAGCGCTCCGCCAGAACCGAAATCCGATCACGGGCGAATCGCTGACGGCGCGGGACCACGCCAATCGCGTCGCCTTTTTTGACATTCAACTTTCGGCACCCAAAGACGTGAGCGTGCTCGCGATGGTGGGTGGTGACGACCGGGTGCGGGTCGCATTTGTGGAATCGGTCAAAACGGCACTCGCGGAAATGGAACGCTTCGCGGCCGTGCGTGAGCGTCGAGGTGATGCTGCGATGAGTGAGGAGTTTCGACTCACAGGAAATTTTGTCGGTGCGATGTTTCTTCACGACACAAGCCGTGACCTCGACCCGCAGCTTCACGCCCACGCCGTTCTCGCCAACGCGACCTGGAGCCGGGAGCGCAACCGGTGGCTCGCGCTCAAGCAAAACGAAATGCTCCGCGCCTCGCCGTATCTCCGGCAGGTGCTCTATCGCGAGTTGGCGGGGCGGTTGCGTTCGCTCGGCTACGAACCGTATGAGATGAACTCGAAAGGATTTTCCATTCGGGGCGTTGAACATCTGCGGGAGCGATTCTCGAAGCGAACGAACCACGTCCAGAAACTCGCCGAGGAATTCGCGAAGGAGAAAGGCCGCAAAGCCACGAAGCGCGAAGTTGAAATTCTCGTCCGTGAATCGCGCGAGGACAAACTCACGGAGGTTTCCACGCCGCAGGTTCGCACCCGGCAACGAGCGGAGCTGAACTCCGACGAAGCGCGAAAACTCGACGACCTCGTCCGCACCGCCCGCGCGCAGGTTCCGCGTGAGCAGTGGTCGCACGGCAACGCGCAGACTGTCTTGGAAGCGGCGCTACGGCACGTCTACGAGCGCAGTAGCGTAGTGCGCGAAGGCTCTGTTCTCGGGGCCGCGCTTGAACTGCATCCTGATTTTTATCGGTGGCGCGACTTGCGCCACGCGTTGGAAACGCACCCCGACGCCATCCGCAAGGATGGCGAGATGACACTGCGCGTGATTCGCCGCGAGGAAGCCGCTGCGGTGCAACGCGTGCTCACAGGTCGCAACCAACGCTTCGCGATGGGCAACGCCGCGCATCTGCCGACCACGCTGACCGCCGGTCAGCGAAACGCAGCACACGCGATTCTGAGCAGCCGGGATTTCATGAGCGTGCTCATCGGCGATGCGGGCACGGGCAAGACAACGGTGTTAACCGCCATCGAAGGCGCACACCTCGCGGCGGGCGGGCGGCGCTTCGTGCCGCTCGCGCCTACCACGCGGGCACGCGATGCAATGGTTGAAAGCGGCTTCGACGGGGCGGACACCGTGCAACGTTTCCTCGCCAGTGGCGCGATGCAAGCGCAAGCGGCGGGCCGCGTGGTGCTGGTCGATGAGGCAGGGCTCCTATCTACGCAACAACTCGACCAGCTCACGAAGATCGCCCACGACGTTCGCGCTCGTGTGCTGCTCGTCGGCGACACGAAGCAGCACTACAGCGTCGAACGCGGCGACGCGTTACGAAACATTATCGACCATTCGGGGACGCCGGTCGTCCGCCTCGCGGAGGTGTTGCGCCAGCGCAACGAAGCGGACCGGCGATTCAGCCGGTTGCTCGCGGCGGGCGAG
>JANYBX010000172.1 GCA_025360615.1 Opitutia bacterium | reverse complement strand
TTCGTGGTGAAGATCATCAGCTCGGTGTAGGTGGAGTTCATCGCGATGATCTCCGTGCGCCAGTCGCCGAAGATGTCGCCGAAGAACATCGGGTTGTGGCCGGAGATCACGGCGCCGTAGCTCGACATCAGCTCGAGGCGCGGCGTGGAGTTCGTGGTGGTGGGATTGGCGGGATCCCATTTCTCGATCTTGTAGTCGTTCAAGCCTTCGTTGAGTAGGTCGCCATCCCACCAGATCGAGTGCGTGGGATAGGGGCGGAGATTCGTATCGGGTTCGGCGAGGGTGTTGGTGGGACCGTTGAACAAGCCTTGGAACGACCAGACTTCGTAGCCGGGTTTGCTGGGGTCGACATCGCCAACCAGGCCGCGGCCCACGTCGATGAGCGTGTCGGGGGTGACCGGCACGCTGTGGCGCCAGAGCACTTGGCCGGTCGTGGCGTCGTAGTAATATTCGAGGAGGCCGCTCGGGTTGTTCTGCTCAATCCCGTAGCCCTGCATGCCAGCGCGAGTCGGATCGAACTTCCCGATGTAGAAACGGTCGCCGTGGATGACGCCGGAGAGGGTGTAGCGCGAGGTGCCGTCGCTGTTCACCATGAAGCTGCCGGTGGCGAACTCGTCCTTGCCGTCGCCATCGACGTCGATGATGCGCATCTGGTGCGAGGCTTCGCCACCGGTGCCGCCGGCGGGGCGGAGGAGCTTCCAGTTTTGGGTGATGTTACCGCCGCTCCAGCCCCACGACATGAAGACGTCGTTGAAGGATTTGTCGTCGTTGCGATTGCGACCCCAGAAATAAATGCTGGGGGTGGTCGGGCTGGAGTAGCCGACGCCGAGCTGGGTGCCGAGCGAGCCGGACGGGCGGAAATCCTGGGGAAAGGAAACCGCGTTGAGCAATTTCCCCGTCGCCCCGTCGATGATGGCGATGAACTGGCGGAGGTCGTCGGCGTTGGCGAAGACCGTGCCGTCGGCGAACTTCACGCCGTTGGCGATCTTGAGGATGACCTCGGCTTTGCCGTCGCCGTTGAGGTCGTAGACGGTCACGCCGTCATACATGCCCATGCTGAGCGTGGTGGAGCCGGGCTCGATGTTGTAGGTGTTGCGGCTGTTCGGGCCCATGTCGATTTGCCAGAGCCGGGTGCCGTCGCGCTTGTAGGCTTCGAGAAACTGGTTGCCGAGGCCGATGTCGTTGTTCGTCGGATCGAAGGGGGCGAGACGGTCGATCACGAAATCGAATTCGCCGTCGCCATCGAGGTCACCGATCCAGACGTATTTGGTGTAGTAGCCGGTGCCGGGCACGGGCCCGAGCGGGATGCGGACGATGGGCTCGGTCGCGTGATTCGCGGAGAGCGTGAACGAGCCACTCGGCGCGCCTTCGACGCCGCCAATCACGGGGCGCACGAAGTAGGCGTTGGCCAGCGTGAGATTCGCGGCCGAGTCAGTGTAGTTCGTGCCGCCGGTGAGAACGGAGCTGTTCAGCTTCACGGCCGAGCCGCCGTTGGCGGAGCGGTAGATGTTGAAGCCGATGCCGGCGGGATCGAGCGAGAGCAGGCGCCAGCTCACGAGCGTTTGGGTGGCGCTCGAGCGCACGGCGACGACGCCACGGCCGAGATTTTCCATTTTGCGCTGCGCGTGCAGCGGGAGGGTGGCGACAAGGAGCGTCGCGGTGGCGAGGAAGGCGTGGACGAGGCCGCGCCAACGATTGAGGGTCACGTTGCGGTAGTTCATGGGGTGGATTCGCGAGGCGCGGATCGCGCCTCAGGGGTTGAGTCGGCGGAAAACGCCAACGGGGGACGTGCAGAATAACAGAGCGCCGCGAGCGTGCCTATCCCGAGTTCGGGTTAGGCGGCGACTCGGGGGTTGCGAGTCGCGCGCTCGCTGGCACGGTCAGCCGCGCGACTCCGTTATGATGCCGGGTTTCCCCCTCCGCCCATTTTCCCCTCGGTGTCCGCGAGCATGGCGGCAGATTGTTTTTGGCTGCCTCGCCCTCGGCGCCAGCGTGCGCGCCGCCCCGCCGCGGCCGGTTGAGTATTACACGCGCACGTGGACGACGGACGACGGCCTGCCGCACAACATCACGAGCCGCGTGGTGCAGGATGCGGCGGGCTTCATGTGGTTGGCCACGGTGGGCGGGCTCGCGCGGTTCGACGGGAGGGAGTTTCGGAAAATTCCTGTCGCGGGCCAGACGGAGTCGCTCGGCTTCAACATCCGCGGACTCGCCGAGGAGCGGCCGGGGGTGCTGTTGGTGATCCCGACCGACGGCCAGTTGCTGAGGCTCACCGGCTCGGCCACGACGGTGCATCCCGCGACCACCGCGCTCGCCGCCGTCGGCGACAAACCGGCCGACCTCCATGTGGAAAATTCCGGGGCGGTGTGGATCGGGACCTTTGACGGCCGGCTATTGCGCTGGCAGCCCGACGGGGCGACGACATGGTTTGGACGCGAGCAACCGCTGAGCACGCGCTCGAAAAGATTCACGTTCGCCACTGACGAAGCCGGCCGGACGTGGGTCGCCTCGGATGGATTGCTGGCGGTGTTTCGCGATGGCGACTGGCGGCGGCACCAGGCGGCACCGTCCGGGCCGATGCTAATCGCGCCGGGGAAAGACGGTGCGATCTGGGTCTGCACCGCCGCGCGGCTCCTGCGCATCGAACACGGCCGGCTCGCGCCGGTCTGCGACGAGGTGCCGTGGGAAAATGAATTCAACTCGATCCGCCACGTGTTCGAGGACAGTGCGGGCAATGTCTGGATCTCATCGAGCCGGCGCGGGCTTTTTCGCTACGCCGGCGGGCGCGTCGAACACATCGCGACGCCGTATGCCTCGGTCTCCTTCGTCACCGAGGACCGGGAGGGCAACCTCTGGGCGGCCACCGATGGCGGTGCCGTGCAGCTGCGCGAAAAGGCGTTTCAACTTTTCAATGTCTCGACCGGCCTGCGGCAGGAATCGGTGAGCGCCGTCTGCGAAGACACGCGCGGCCGGGTGTGGCTCGCGAATCGCGCCGGCGGACTCGCGGTGGTGGGCCCCGATGATCCGCGCCCGCTACCTCCCGCGTGGCAGGATGCGGCCATCTACGCGAACGTCGTCTGCGCCGATGCGCACGGCCGCCTTTGGTTCGGCGGGGGGCGGGACGGCTTGCGGCGGGTGAGTCTCGATGCGCCCGTCGCGCCCGAGCGGCTGCTGGAGCCGGCGACGAATCCACACCTGCTCTTCGCGGCGAAAAATGGCGACATGTGGTTCGCTGCGGGCGGGGACCAACTCGGTTGTTACCACGATGATCGTCTGAGGATTTTTACGGCCGCCGATGAATTCCCGTCGCAAACCATCCGCGCCATCGCGGAAGACGCGAAGGGCGTTCTCTGGCTCGGAGGACCGAGCGGCAGCCTGCTGCGCTGGGACGGCGTGCGTTTTCAGGCGTTCGACTCCGCGCTGGGTTTGCCGCGCCGCCCGATTCACGCGATCACGGCCGGAACCGACGGCCTGCTCTGGATCTGCACGGCGGGCGGATTGATCGTGAAGGATGGCGAACGTTTACACGTGCTCACCCAGGCGCACGGCCTCGCGGACGACATTCTTCAGCAAGTCCTCGAGGACGATCAGGGCCGGGTGTGGTTCGCCTCGTCGCGTGGTTTTTTCCACGTGGCGAAGGCGGAGCTGCTCGCCGTGGTGCGCGGCGGCGCGAGCCGCGTGACGTCCCACGTGTTTGGCCGCAGTCAGGGCCTCGCGAGCGTGACGCCCACCGCCAACTACCAGCCGTCGGCGGCGCGCACCCGCGACGGCCGGCTCTGGTTCGCCACGACGCAGGGTGCCGTGGTGATCGACCCCGCGCGGCTGCCGCGCGATTTGCCGCCGCCGCCCGTCGTGATCGACGAGGCGCGGTTCGACGGACAGGTGCTCGCGACCGGCGGGGACGTGCGGGTTCCCTCGGGCAAGCATCGCCTCGAATTTCGATTTGCCGCGCTCACCTACACGACGCCCGACGCCGTCGTCGTTCGCCATCAACTCGAAGGCGTGGATGCCGATTGGGTGGAAAGCGGTTCGGACCGCGCCGCGAATTACTCGGGCCTGCCACCGGCCCACTACCGCCTCCGCGTGATCGCGCGCAACAGCACCGGCCAGTGGAACAACGACGGGGCCACGCTCAGTTTCACCGTCGTGCCCGCGTGGTGGGAGACAATGCCCGCGCGCGTCGGCGGGCTGCTTCTCCTCGTCGGCGCGAGCGGCGGGATCGCGCGGGGAGTTTCGCAACGCCGCCTCAAGGCCCGCCTCCGCCGGCTGGAACAGGAGCATGCGTTGGAAAAAGAGCGGGTGCGCATCGCCCGC
>JANYBX010000168.1 GCA_025360615.1 Opitutia bacterium | reverse complement strand
GGAATCCGAGGTCGTGCATCGTCTCCATGCCGTGCACGAGAATTTTGTCGCGGTAGGGTGTGGTGAGTCGCTGGCACGCGGCGATGAACGCGCGGTCCTTCGTCTGCTCGTAGGCGAGCAGGGCCATGCCGGTGAAGAAAGAGGACGTCCAGTTGGAGATTTCGAAAAACCCCTCGTCGAAGGCGAAGTAGTTTCCATCGGCGGCAAAGGCGCCGGTCTTGGGCTCGGCGGCGAGGCGCGCGATGTTGGCGCGGGCTTTGGCGACGCAAAGGTCGAGGGCGGTATCGAGGCCGGCGGGAGACGTGGGCATGGGGCGGAGACGAGCGACGCGGGATCGCGACTTCGGGGCGGGAGCGCAGCGAGGGGCGCGAGAGGAGTCCACCGGGCCGACGTTTACACTGGAAAGCCGGGTGTAGCGCGGGCTCCGAAGTAGCGCCGGGTCTCTGACCGGCGAGCCGTCGCTTGCTGGTAACGCGAGGTGAAGGCGGACGCCAGTCGGAGACGGGCGCTACGGGGAAATCCTGCACGAGACTCCGTCTGCGCAGGGCTTGCGTGTTTCCAATGTAACCAAGGAAGGTGTGGGAGGCGCCGCGGGTCGCTGTGAGAGTGCGACGTTCCCCAACCCCCGTCTCTTTTGTGATCACTTCCTACGACTACGGCATCATCGCATTCTACCTGTTCTTCGTGCTCGCGATCGGCGTGGTGTTTCGGCGGCTGAGCAAGGACACCTCGGATTATTTCCGCGCGGGCGGCGCGATGCCGTGGTGGATCACGGGCACCTCGGCGTGGGTCGCGACGTTTTCGGCGTGGGCGTTTGTCGGCGCAGCGTCAGAGATCTACCGGTCGGGACTGAAAGTGATGATGTTGTTCTATGCGGCGGTGCCGGCGTTGATCGGCGTGGGCTGGTATACCTGCACGCGCTTTCGGCGGCTGCGCGTGGTGACGTGGATGGAGGCGGTGCGCGAGCGTTTCGGCCCGGGCGCGGAGCAATTCTACACGTGGATCAAGGTGCCGATCGAGCTGGCGAAGGCCGGCATCGGGCTGATGGCGATCAGCGTGTTCATCGCCGCGGTGCTGCACGTGCCGATCAACTCGGTGATCCTCGTGCTGGGCGTGACGATCACGCTGGTGGCGTTTGCCGGCGGGGCCTTCGCGGTGCTCGCGAGCGACTTCGTGCAAATGTTTTTGGTGATGACGATCACGCTCGTGACGCTCGTGCTGACCGTGCGGCAGCCGGAGATCGGCGGGCTCACGGGGCTGTTTCAAAAAGTAAACGCGGCGCATCCCGAGCACTTCCGTTGGTGGCTCTCGATTCGCCCGGCGATCCTCTTCGGCTGGGGTTTTGCCTTCGTCTGGATCAAGGCCGCAGAGCTGAACAGCATGGAGTATTCGACGATGTATCTGATGGTGAAGAGCGAGAAACACGCGCGCCGCATGGTCATCATCCCGCTGGTCGGGGGCATCATCGGGCCGCTCGTGTGGGTCATCCCGCCGCTGGCGGCGACGATCATGTTCCCCGACCTGGCGCAGGTGTTTCCGCAGCTGGCGAAGCCGACGGAGGGCGCGTTCGTGGCAGTGGCGTTGAAGGTTTTGCCGGTCGGGCTGATCGGGCTGTTGATGTGCGCGATGTTTGGCGCGACGCTCACGCAGATGGACGCCGGAGTGAACAAGGCCGTGGGCGTCTTCGTGCGGAGTTTTTATCTGCCGATCATGCGTCCGCAGGCGTCGGAGAAACATCTCCTGCGCGCGAGCAAGGCCTGCACGCTCGCTTTCGGCATCATCATCATCGCGCTCTCGCTGATCATCAACACGCGGCGCCAGTCGGATGTGTTTACCCTGCTCAACCAATTCATGGTCAGCCTCGGTTTCCCGCTGACGATCCCGATTTTCTTCGGGCTCTTCTACAAGCGCACGCCGGGCTGGTCGGCGTGGGGCACAGCGCTGGCGTGCTTCGCGTTTTCGGCGTGGGCGAATTTCAGCCTCGCCGGACAGCTCGGCGATCCGGACTTCGTGCATCGTCTTCCGATGGGGCTGCGCGATCTCGTGGGCCGCGCGGATGTGCCGCTCACGCCAGGGGAACGCGGCGATTTTCTGCTGGTCGTGACGGCGGCGGGCACGTCGGTGATCGGCGTGCTGTGCTTCTTCGGCTCGACATTTTTCTACGACCGCAGTCCGCGGATTGAGCGCGAGCGGATCGACTCGCTCTTCGCACGGCTCCTCGTGCCCGTCGAGGAGGCGGAAACCTCCAACGAAAACGACGAACCCGTTTACCGCCTGCTCGGCGCGCTGTGCATGGTGTATGGCGTTTTCATTTTCCTGCTCGTGTTCATCCCGAACGGCTGGATCGGAAAGCTGAGCTTTCTGCTGATCGGCACGACGATGGGCGCGGCGGGTCTCGTGCTCTGGCTGGTGGGCGCGCGGAAACGGAAAATTCTCGCGGCGACGGCGGGGCAGGGCGGGGCGGCGGCATGAGCGGGCGTATCGAGAATCCCGTGCTGCCCGGGTTTCACCCGGATCCCTCGATTGTGCGCGTCGGCGACGACTACTACATCGCGACGAGCACGTTTGAGTGGTTTCCCGGCGTGCGCATTCATCACTCCCGCGATCTGGTGAACTGGCGGCTGCTCGGCCACGCACTCACGCGGCGCTCGCAAGTGGAACTGCGCGGCATCGCTGATTCCGCCGGCGTGTGGGCGCCATCGCTGAGCTACGCGGATGGCATGTTCTGGCTGGTTTACACGAACGTCCGCACCCGAGTCGGAAACTTCAAGGATGTCGGGGTATTCCTCGCGACCGCGCCGGACATCCTCGGGCCGTGGAGCGAACCGATTTTTATCCACTCCATCGGCTTCGATCCGTCGCTCTTTCATGACACCGACGGGCGCAAATGGATCGTTAACATGTCGTGGGATTTTCGGCCGGGCCGCGCGCGTTTCGCCGGCATCGTGGTGCAGAAATACGATCACGCGCAACGCCGCCTCGTCGGCCCGATGACGAATATTTTGGCGAAGCCGGTGCTCACCGAAGGACCGAATCTCTACCAGCGGGGCGGCTGGTATTACCTCATGCTCGCGGAAGGCGGCACCGGCTGGAACCACGGCATCTCGATGGCACGCTCGCGCGCGATCACCGGGCCCTACGAACTCGATCCGCAGGCCGCCGTGCTCACTTCGCGCGACGATCCGTCGCTCGCGTTGCAGAAGGCCGGCCACGGGGAAATCGTCGAGACGCCGCAGGGCGAATGGTTTCTCGCCCACCTCGCGAGTCGCCCCATCGGCGCGAACCGCCGCTGCATCCTCGGTCGCGAAACCTGTCTGCAACGCGTGGTGTGGTCCGACGACGGCTGGCTGCGGCTTGCGCGCGGCGGGCATCATCCGCGCGTGAGCGTGGAAGCGCCGGCGGGTTTGTCGGAGATGCGCTGGCCCTCGATACCGACGCGCGACGATTTCTGCGCGCCGGAACTGGACGCGCACTGGTGCGCGCTGCGCGGGCCGCTCGACGAATCCTGGGTTTCGCTGCGCGAGCGCGTGGGCTGGCTCCGGCTGCGTGGGCGCGAGAGCGTGCACTCGCTCTTCGACCAGAGCCTCGTGGCGCGGCGACTCACGTCGGTGCGGTGCGTAGCGGAAACGTGCGTGGAGTTTTCCCCGACGCACTTCACGCAGATGGCTGGCCTGATCTGTTGGTATGATACGCGCACGCATTTTTATCTCCGCATCACGCACGACGAGAAACTTGGGCGCGTGCTCGGCGTCGTGCTGACGGACGACGGCGCCTACGACGAACTCGCTGCGAGTCAGCTCGCGATCGGCGAGTGGCCGCGGGCGTTTCTGCGGGCGACGATTCGCGGGGAGAAACTGCAGTTCAGCGCATGCGCCGATGGCGTCGCCTGGCGCGATGTCGGCCCGGTGCTCGACGCGACGAAGCTCTCCGACGACTACGGCGCGGGGCTGCATTTCACGGGCGCCTTCGCGGGCCTCTGTGCGCAGGATCTCGGCGGCACGCGCGCGGCGGCGGACTTCGATTATTTTTCGTTGGAGCCTAGCTTGGTCTAAAAAAGCGACGGGGCCGGCTGGCGTTTACCAGTAAGAATATGGCGCCTCGCACATGCACGCGCAGCCTCTGGGTGGTTTGGATTTCCGCAGTCGACGACGGTTTGGGCGGGCAAGTTTCCTTGGATGTTCGAACCGCGGCGATTGAAGCGCGGTGGCGTTTGTCAGCGCATGGTCAGTCGTGTGCTTCGTAAGATCCCGTCAAATCCCCGATGAGTTACCAGTGAATATTTCAGGGGGGTTGTCATTCCCGGCGACGGCTAATGAACATGCCCACCGTTCGCTTCCCCTGCGATTGTCTCTCCACCCGCCCGTAATTTTCACCCCAAGCCGGTACCTACCCATGAAACCTCACCAAGCCATCGCGTCCCTGTGGTCTTCGAGACCATTCCATTTTTGTTCTCCGCGGCTCGGACTCTTAATTTTGCTCCCAACTCTGGTGTTGGCGCAGGCGCCGGTTCCCTCCGTTCCGACGCAGCCTGCGGCAGAGCGCGCGTTGAAGAAAAGCCGGACACCGACCGCGGCCGAAGTGGCGGCCCAGAGCGAAACCCGGCAGAGCCAAGTGGCCGGCAGCGAGGGTTCCACCCTGGTGCTCACGCCGTTCGAGGTGAATACCGAGAAAGACAACGGCTTCTCCGCCACCAATGCCGGCACCGCTACCAAGCTCGGCTTGGATATGAAGGACATGGCGGCGCCTTATTCCGTCATGACCGGCGAGTTTCTCGCCGCACTGGGGCTCAACAATCTGCAAGACGCGGTGGTCTGGTCGACGAATGGTTCGCCCGTCATCGATGGTCAGGGAGCCGATCAGTTTAACGCCCCCGTGATGTATAACGTGCGGGGCGCGCTCCAAAACGTCGGACAGCAGCGCAATTTTTTCACCACTGCCTCGATTGGTGATACCTATAACACCGAACGCATCGACTTCGGTCGCGGCCCGAACGCCGTTCTTTTCAATACCGGCGCCAGCGATGTGCTCGGCGGCGGCATCAGTTCCTCGACGAAGCGCGCTCGCTTCGACCGCAACGCCGAGACGATCGGCTTCACCGTCGGCTCCTGGGACTACTATCGCACCACCCTCGATGTGAATCGGAAGCTTACGAACAAGCTGGCCGTGCGCATGAACGCGGTCTGGCAGGACCGGGGCGGCTGGATGGATCAGGAATTCAGCAAGGTCAAAGGCCTCACGGTGGCGGGAACCTATCGTCTCTCGAACCGCACGGAGTTTCGCGTCGAGGGTGAGAACACCAAAGTCAAGCGCACCAACCCGACGTTCCCCATGCTCGATCAAGTCAGCGGCTGGGATGGGGTGACGGTCTTCGACGGACCGATCAACAATTCCCAGCTCAGCACTACCGCCACTCCGGGCGCGACCTATGGGCTTACGTTCAGTGGGGAGCCGCAGGGCATCGAGCGCTACGGCACCGACTACGTTTATATTCCTGATTCGAGCACGATCATGAATTGGACGAACTTCGCCCGCACGCGGCGCGGCGATTCGACCAACCGCGTGCCGATCTATGGCAACGGCCAGTTTTGGTCGCGCAACGGAGACCCGCTCGCTTTGCCGTTCGGCAACACCTCGAGCGGTAGCACCATTCCCGGCCAGTTCGATAACGGTTCCAACAACGGCCCGACGATTCTGAATTCCACTTGGCTGCCCGGCGACCGTTTCGACAAGGTGATCGCGGCGTCGAAGTTTCGCACGCCCACCAAGCGCTTCACCAACATGCCCGATGATCCACTTTTCACCCAGTGGACACGGGACGCGAACATCGGCTTCACGCACCGCTTTAGCGACACGTTGTTCTTCGAATTCTCAGCCGACTACAACCGGGTGCACAATCACGTCGTCAATAATATCAACGGCTTTCGCACGACGGTCATCGACGTCAACAAGAGCTTGCCGGACGGAACTCCCAATCCGCACTTTCTCGAGCCTTACGGTCAGGGCCAGGAGCGCTACAAGGATTTCTACATCGACAACGGCCAGGCTCGTGCGGTCGTGAACTATATTAAGGATCTCGGCCAATGGGGGCTCTACACCTTCAATGTTTCCGGTTCCATGATCGAGCGGAAGCGCGATCATCGGCAAGCCGTCGGAAGCATCGCCCTCGCCGCCGACCCTCGGGAATGGCAGCAGCAGACGATCAGCATTCGCAACTACTGGTATTCGACCAACCGTTCGTTCCTGCCGGAGTCC
>JANYBX010000362.1 GCA_025360615.1 Opitutia bacterium | reverse complement strand
CGTCCAGGTGTTTTGGGGCTACGCGCTGTTTCCGGACCGGGCGGGCAATTTCGTTCCGAAACCGATGGCCGAGTGCAACGGCGCGGAGATTCTCCATGAACTCTGCGGCCACCTGCGCTTCGACCTGGAGACCGTTGCCTCTGCGAACTGCATACCTTGCCGGATGCCTTACATCACGAGTATGTTCATGCCGCGCCGGCGCAGCGATCGGCCGCTCCCGGTGCCGGCCGGTTCGAGGAATTTCGCGTTTATCAGCCAGTTCGTCGAAATTCTGGATGATGTCGTCTTCACCGTGGAGTATTCGGTGCGAGCGGCGCAGATGGCCGTCTATCAATTGCTCGGCATCGAGCGCGCGATCCCTCCGAGCACCCCGCACGACAAATCGCTCCGCACGCAGTTCGAGGCGTTGATCAAGGCGTTTAAGTGAACGGCGACTAACCACTCACCCGCACACTCATCCACAGCAAATCCACATGAAAATTTTAATGGTTCTGACCTCACATGATAAACTCGGCGACACCGGGAAAAAAACCGGCTTCTGGTTGGAGGAATTTGCCGGTCCCTACTACGTCTTCAAAGATGCGGGTGCGGCCATCACGCTGGCTTCGCCGCTCGGTGGCCAGCCGCCGCTCGACCCCAAGAGCGACGATGCCGCGTCTCAGACCGCGTCCACGCATCGCTTCAAAGCAGACCCCGCCGCACAGGCGGTTCTGGCGCACACGCTCAAGTTGAGAGATGTAGCTGCCGCGGATTTCGACGCCGTGTTTTATCCGGGTGGTCATGGCCCACTCTGGGATTTGGCTGGAGATGCGTCCTCCATCGCTCTGATCGAAGCGATGCTCGCGGCAGGCAAACCGGTCGCCTCGGTTTGCCATGCGCCGGGTGTGCTGCGCCGTGTCAAGACGCCGAATGGCAAAGCTGCCGTAGAAGGCAAGGCCGTCACGGGATTCACCAATACCGAGGAGCAGGCGGTCGGGCTCGTCGAGGTCGTGCCCTTCCTCGTCGAGGACATGCTCAGGAACGACGGCGGAAAATATTCCAAGGGGGCAGACTGGCAGCCCTATGTCGTCACCGATGGACTGCTGATAACCGGACAAAATCCCGCCTCTTCCGAGCCGGCCGCGAAGGCACTGCTGGAAATGCTCAAGTGAACCAGAAGCCGGAGATAATAAGAGGAGCGCGATGAAAGAAATATCTTCCAACGGGAATCCTTTTATCGACGTCGTGTTGTGGGTTTGGTTCGCCCTCGCCGCTGTTGCGGTGGCCTACGTCGCTCACGATCAGTTCAAGGCCCGGCCAGAGCCGATGGAAAATTCGCTGGCGATGAGGACGATGAGATGGGGCTGGGTGTTGATCACGCTTTATACCGGCACATTCGCGCTCATCGCCTACTGGTTCCTGCATCGCGCATCCGCAGGGGAAGCGCTTGAGCCTCCGCTCTGGAAACAAACTGTCGAATCGACCATCCACTGCGTAGCCGGCGACGCCACGGGCATTCTCTTCGCCACGGTCGTCACGATCTTGCTGCGGCTGCCGATGAGCCAGGAGGTGATGATTGAATATGTCGCGGGATTCGCGGTGGGGCTGTTCGTCTTTCAGGCGCTCTGCATGAAGCCCAGCACCGATGGCAGCTATTGGCGCGTGGTGAAGAGCACGTTGCTCGCCCAGACCCTTTCGATGAATGCGCTGATGGCTGGGATGATCCCGGTGATGGTCATCCTGATGTCGCGAGACGCGAGTGCGATGGAACCGGGTTCCGTGCGTTTTTGGGGGACGATGTCGTTCGCGTTCATGGTCGGCACGGCGATGACGTATTCTGTGAACTGGTGGCTCGTGAAGCACGGGCTCAAGCACGGAACGGGCGGCGAAGCCCAAGCCCGCGCCCGCTCCAGGGCTTCCTTTTCGGGCAAGGTGGCGGCGACCGGTCTGACGTTTCTGCTCCTCGGGAGCGGCGTCGCACTTGCTGCCGGTTACGGGGACTTTTCGATGCGCGTCGGCGATGAGAGGATGAAGCCGGGATCCAGTCAAAGCCGGGGTGCGGCCAAGTGAATCCGATGAATAACAACTCCACCGCCTTCGGGGCTCCGGGCATCGAGCCGCGCTGGACGTCCAGCGCGAAGGACGGAGTCGGCACGGCGTATCACAGCGCGTCCCGCATTTGGTTCACGCTCAGTCACGGCATCGTGAATGAGATCTATTTTCCTTATGTGGATTTGCCTAACACACGCGATCTCCAGTTGCTCATCACCGATGGCGAATCGTTCTGCCACGAGGAACGGCGCGACCTGCTGCATCAAATCGAATACCCGGAGCAAAACGCGTTGCTCTATCGGCTGACCAACTCCGACCGCGAGGGCCGCTATCGGCTCGTTAAGGAAATCGTCGTCGATCCGCACTCGCCGGTTTTGTTGATCCACACGCGGCTGGAAATCCTCGACCCGAAATTGCGCGGCAAACTGCGACTCTATGCTTTGCTCGCTCCGCACCTGAAAGGCACGGGCAAGAACAACTCGGCTCGGTGGTGCGAACTGAATGGCCGAAAGCTCTTCGATGCGCAGCGGGAGGACATTGATATGTCGTTCGGTTGCGCCCCCGATTTCACGAAACGCTCCGTCGGCTACGTCGGATTCAGCGACGGCTGGCAGGACTTGATGGACAACTTCAAGATGGATTGGGAATTTGAGCAGGCGGAAGACGGCAATATCGCTTTGACCGGCGAGATCGATTTGTCGGAGGGCTTGGAGTTCACGCTGGGCGTCGGGTTCGGGCGCACTCCGCACAGTGCGTCAGCCCACCTCCTGCAAGCGTTCGCCACCCCTTTCGCCGATCAGCGGGAAAAGTATATCGCCCAATGGCAGCGCACCCGCGCCAAGCTCGATCTGAGCGCACACACCAGCGACGGCGGGGCGATGCTGCGTTTGAGCCAGTGCTTGTTGCTGGCGCATGAAGACAAAACGTTTCAAGGCGCATTCGTGGCGTCGCTCAGCATTCCGTGGGGCGACACGAAGGACGACAGCGATCGCGGCGGGTATCATCTGGTGTGGACGCGAGACATGGTGCAAACCGCCACCGCGCTGCTCGCCTGCGGGCACACGGAGTCGCCGCTGCGCACGTTGATTTGGCTCGCGTGTGTCCAGGCCGACAATGGGAGCATGCCGCAAAACAGCTCGATCAGTGGCGAGGCCTACTGGAAAGGGATTCAACTCGATGAGGTGGCGGCGCCAATTCTGCTCGCTTGGCGACTGCAAAAGGCGGGCGCGCTTCGGCAATTCGATCCGTGGACGCTCGTCTCTCGCGCCGTGCGCTATCTGATCCTGCACGGCCCGGTAACAGCGCAGGAGCGCTGGGAGGAAGCCTCCGGTTACTCGCCTTCGACGCTGGCAACGGTCATCGCATCCCTCGTGTGCGCCGCTGAATTTGCGCCCGGACGAAAGGGAAAACTCACGGCGGAATTTTTGCTCGATTGTGCGGACTGGCTTTCTGCACACGTAGAAGAATGGATGGTCACTCATCGAGGGGAGCTCGTGCCGGGCAAGCCGCGACACTACGTCCGCATCACGCCGGCTGATCCGAAACAGGCCCGGGTTCTGGCCGACCCGGATGACGCCGAGCTTTATGTCGCCAACGGTGGGGGAAAACACCCCGCCCGGAACATCGTGGGCGGTGACTTTCTCCACCTCGTCCGGCTCGGAGTGCGTGCAGCAGATGATCCGCTCATCGTCGATTCGCTCGCGGTCATCGATCAG
>JANYBX010000124.1 GCA_025360615.1 Opitutia bacterium | reverse complement strand
CGGGCGAGCAACTGCGCGTCGCCCTTGTGCACGGCGAAAGAGTGGCGGATGTCGTGGTCGGTGATGGGCGGGCCGAACTGGGCGATGTTGCGGAGTCCCTGGCGCTCGATCACCGACAACGCTGTGAGATGCGAGGCATAGACGCCCGCGCACTCGCCCGACTCGACGAGGCCGAGCCCTTCGGTCGTGGAGCTGACATAAACGCCCTGGACCGTGATGCCGGAGTCGCGCAGGAATTGCTCGGCGATGCTACTGACGCCGACGAAAGCGAAGCGGCGACCGTTGAAATCGGCGAGGGTTTTGACGGGGCTGCCACGTTTCTGCACGAAGATCGCGCCCTGCAGCGTGAGGAAAGGCACGGAAAATTCCGCGTAGGCTTCGCGCTCGGGCGTCTGGCTGAGCGATTGCAGGAAATCAAAATCGCCGCGCCGGAAGCGCTCCTGCAGCTGGCGGCCGGGGAGGGCGACGCGCTGGATCTTGAGATTCATCACGCGCGCCACGGCATCGAGCAGGTCGACGGTGAAGCCGGTCCAGAGCTGATCCTGATCGGCGTAGCCGTAAGGATAGCTATCGGTGGTCGCGCCGACAATCAGCGGTTCGCGCCCGGCGAGAGGCTGGCCGATCCGGGGCAGGGAGAGGAGCAGAGCGGGCGGGGGCCGAAGCGGGCCCGGCTCCTCGGCGGAGACCAGTGGACCGGATGCGCCCGCGAGCAGCACGAGCAGGCCGGCGGTCAGACGGCCGGTTCCCCACCTGCGAACTGAAAGCGCGGCGGTCATCAAAGGTGTGCGCCAGCCCATCGGAATATGACACGAGGGCAACCGAGAAACCGGGAGCACAGACTGGTAGTGGAGGACCAAACCGGGAGAAGGTGATTGGTTTACCTCGCGGGCAACGGATCGAGGAACACTCCCGTGTAATCGCGCGTCCAGAGGGCATCTTCGCGCCAACCGCGGACACGGGGGGACATGAGCCAGTTCTTCGTGTTGAAATAAAGCGGGGCGACGGGCGCGGCGGCGAGGAGCAGCGTCTCGGCGGCGTCGAGCGTGCGGGCGCGGGTGGCGGGATCGCGCTCGGTGGCGGCGGAGGCGAGCAGGCGGTCGAACTCGGGGGAGCGCCAGTGGGGGAAATTTTTCGGGGCGTCGCTGGTGAAATCCGCGAGAGCGGCGGCGGGGTCGGCGACGTCGAGGAGATTGGTCACGAAGGCGATGTCGTAGGCGCCGGCGTGCAGCGCGGCGAGGTGGACTTTGGCCTCGCGCGTGGCGAGGGCGACCTCGACGCCGAGTTCCTGTCTCCACATGGCTTGGACGGTTTCGAGGACGGCGGAGTTGGACCAGCCGGTGAGCTCGAGACGCGGGAAATTTTTCCCGGCGGGAAACCCGGCGGCGGCGAGCAACGCGCGGGCTTCGGCGGGATCGAAACGGAATTCGGAGGCGAGCGGCGCGCCGGTGGAGTCGGAGGTGGCGGGGGCGTAGCGGAGGAGCGGTGAGATGAAGCGGGGGGCAGGCTCTTGGCCGCCGCGCAGAACGCGCTCGACGAGCTTTGCGCGGTCGAGCGCGAGGGAGAGGGCGCGGCGGACACGGGTGTCGGAGAGCGGAAGGCGGGTGAGGTTGAAGGAGAGAAAACGCGTCTCCGCGAGTGGCGAGCGGTGGAGTTCGGCGGGGCGCTCACGGGCGTAGGTGTCGATTTTGGCGACTGGCACGGCCATCGTGACATCGACTTGGCCGGCGCGATAGGCGCGTTCCTCGGTGTCCCCGCTGTCGAAGCGGAGGAACTGAATTTCATCGAGACGGACGCTCGTGGCGGCGTGGTAGGCGGGATTTTTTTTCACAACGATGCGCTGCTGCGGGCGCCACTCGGCGAGCGTGAACGCGCCGTTGCCGACGAAGTGGCCGGGCTTGGTCCAGTCGCGCCCGTGGGCGGCGACGGTCGCGGGGTGAACGGGAATCCACGGGCCGCTCGCGGCGAGGAGGAGAAAGGAGGGCGCGGGGTGTTCGAGCGTGACGACCAGCGTGAGCGGATCGGGCGCGGCGAAGCCGACGGCGGAAAAATCAGTGAGCGCGCCGGCGGCGAAGGGGCGGGCGTTTTTGACGGCGAAGAAGAGTTCGGGTTTCGCCGCGGCGGTGGCGGGCGTGAGGAGGCGACGATAGGAGAAAATAAAATCGGCGGAGGTGACGACGTCGCCGTTGGACCAACGTGCGGTGGGGCGGAGGTGGAAGGTGTAGGTGAGAGAGTCGGGGGAAGTTTCCCAGTGAGTCGCGGCGGCGGGACGGATACCGACGGGGGATGTGGTGTCGGGTGTGACGAGGCCTTCGCTCAGGGCCCGGATGACGAAGAATTCGTCGGGCAATGTGGCGGTGGCGGGGTCGAGATCGGCGGGCTCGTTGCGCTGGCTGAGGCGGAGGATTTGCGGCGAAGGAGTCGAGGGAGGGGCGGGCGCGGGGCGTTTGCAGCCGGGGAGGAGGGCCGCGAAGAGACACGAGAGGGCGCAAAGAAAACGGAGAAGGCGCGCGTTCATGCTACGGCTTCGGTTTGGCAACGGCACGGCGCGGCTTGTTCAATTCGCGCTCGATGTCTGCGATGGTCGGGAGCGAGCCTTGCAACTTCTTTGGCAGCGATTCCACGAGGCGAGTTTGCCACTCGGCTACGCCGATGGGTTTCTTCACGTCGCGCAGCGCATACTCGACCTTGAGTTTGTTTTTCGCGTCTTTGCAGAGCAGCAACCCGATGGTCGGCGTGTCGTGTTCATGGCGCATCTGGGCGTCCACGGCGGAGAGGTAGAAATTCATTTTGCCCGCGAACTCGGGCTCGAAGGATTTCATTTTCAGGTCCACGACGACGCAGCAACGCAGGCGCAAATGGTAGAAGAGCAGATCGAGGTAAAAATCTTCGTCGCCCACTTTGAGATGCACCTGCCGCCCGACGAAGGCGAAGCCCGCGCCCAGTTCGAGCAGGAGTTGCTGCACGTG
>JANYBX010000082.1 GCA_025360615.1 Opitutia bacterium | reverse complement strand
CGCCGCTGCGGGGTGGGGGCACCCCGCCTCCAGTAGTGAAGGTTGCTGCGCCAGCGCCCGTATCGAAGTTGCCGGCACCGCCGAGTTTCAAGTTGCCCGAGGGCGACAAGACCACGCGCTGGGCGGCGTTGCTCGCACTCGTGACGAATGATCCCGTCTGCCTCTCGCACGCGCGGCCCGGGAAAAAAGTTGTGCTCGGCGTGGGCAACCTCGATGCGCAGATCATGTTTGTCGGCGAAGCGCCCGGTGCGGAGGAGGAGATTCAAGGCGAGCCCTTTGTCGGGCCCGCGGGTCAGTTGCTCACGAAGATGATCGGCGGGATGGCGCTGAAGCGGAGCGACGTCTACATCGGCAACATCATGAACTGGCGGCCCGAGCTGCCGCTCTCCGGCGAGGGCGCATCGCAGGTGGGCAACCGTCCGCCGACGGAGGAAGAGATGCTTTACTGCCTGCCGTTTCTGCGCGCGCAAATCGAGATCGTGCAGCCGGCGTTGCTCGTCGCGCTCGGCTCGACAGCGGCGCAGGGGTTGCTCGGGTTCGGGGCGTTCAAGGCGCTCGGCGAGGTGCGCGGGCTGTGGAAGGATTTCGCCGGCCGGCCGCTCATGGTGACCTATCACCCGAGCTATATTCTCCGCAGCCAGAGCAACCGCTCGAAGCGGATGATCTGGGAAGACCTCTTGAAGGTGATGGAGCGCGCGGCGCTGCCGATCTCGGAAAAACAACGCGGCTACTTTCTGGAAAAATAACATGACCCCGACCTCCGCCAGATTCTTGCTCTGCCTTGGTTTGCTCGCCGCCAGCGGGTGGGCGCGCGCTGCCGACGACATGTTTGACTTCGAGGTGTTGCGCTTCCGGGCGAAAATGCTCGCCGCGAAACCCTATGAGCCGCGGCCCAACACCGTCCCGGAAAAGCTGCGCAAGCTTACCTACGAGCAGCACCGGTTCATCGCGTTCAACCCGACGCAATCATGGTGGAAGCGCGACGGGCTGCCATTCCAGCTGCAGTTTTTTCACCCCGGTTTCATCTTCAACAAGACCGTGCAAATCTCGGAGGTGCGCGAGCGCGCGGCGGTGCCGATTTTGTTTTCGACGAAGTTGTTCAACTACGGGATCGACGACTACGGGGAGATTCCCGAGCGGATGGGGTTCACGGGCTTTCGGATCATCTGCCGGCTCAACCTCCCGGAGGACGAGCTCGGGGCCTTTCAAGGCGCGAGCTACTTCCGCCTGCTATGCCTGAAGGCGGTCTATGGGCTTTCGGCACGCGGCCTCGCCATCAACACGGGCGAGCCGGGCGGCGAGGAGTTTCCGGTGTTCGAGGAATTCTGGGTGCAGCGCCCGGCGCGCGACGCGAAGGAACTCGTCGTGTATGCGCTGCTCGACAGCCCGAGCATCGCCGGCGCGTATCGCTTCACCATTCGCCCGGGCGCCGTCACGGTCGCGCAAATCAAGGCGGTGCTCTACGCGCGGACCGCGATCAAGACCCTCGGCATCGCGCCGCTCACGAGCATGTTTTGGCACGGCGAAAATTCCGGCTCCACTGAGGGGGATTTCCGCCCCGAGGTGCATGACTCGGACGGCCTGCTGGTCAACCACGGCAGCGGCGAATGGCTGTGGCGGCCGCTCACGAACCCGTCGTCGGGAATTCGCACCGTGGCATTTGGCGACCAGAATCCGCGCGGCTTCGGCCTGCTGCAACGCGACCGGAATTTCGAGAACTACCAGGATCTCGAAGCCAATTACCAGGCGCGGCCGAGCGCGTGGGTCGAGCCAGTCGGCGCGTGGGGCCGCGGGTCGGTGCGGCTCGTGGAATTGCCCACGCCGAACGAGACGAACGACAACATCGTGGCGTTCTGGACCCCCGACGCGCTGCCTCCCGTGGGCGAGCCGATCGAGTTCGAATACAAGCTGAGCTGGGCGATGGACCAGATCCGTCCCCCCGCAGGCTATGCCATCGCGACACGGCGCGGCACGACGAAGACCCACGACACCGACCTCCAGCATTTCTGGGTGGATTTTGCCGGATCCTATCTGGGCAATCAGGCTGCCGATCCGTCCATCGAGGCCGTCGTCGACGTGGGGCCGGGGGCAAAATTGGTTTATTCGACGGCGCAAAAAAATCCCTACAACGGCACTTGGCGCGTGGCGTTCGCCGTGCGGCCGGACAACAGCAGGAAGCCCGTGGAGTTGCGTTGTTTTCTGCGCAAGCCGCAGCACGTGCTGACTGAAACGTGGAGCTACCTCTGGCAGCCGTGAGCGATCCGCACCCGATTGTCCTGCCGGGGAATTTTCGGCCTCAGACGGGTTCCATGGAAGCTTGGAATGCCGCCTACGTGCGCGTGGAGGATTATCTGCGCGCGCATCGCATCCACAACCGCCTGCACCAAAGCCGGCTCATCCAGGAAATCCTCGAGCGCGCGGCGATTCGCCACGCCGCGCGTCCCGCGCTTGATCCCACGACGCTCGCCGCCGAGGAGACCGAGGCGATGATGGACGCGTGGTTTTCGAGCGTGCTCGACGAGCGGGACCAGCCGCACGAGCGCATCGCCATCGACGGACGCGTGGCGCTGCTCCTGTGCGACGGCCCGCAAAAATGGCCCTACGCCTTTTTGGACGGGAAAAATATCCCGGCCGATTTTTCCGCGGCGATGCGCGCCAGTTCGATGGAGGCCGGGCCCGATCTGGCGGTGTCGAGCATGGTGCCCCGGCCGATCGACCTGGGCCCGATCACGGAGGCGGCCGGCGAGACGCTGGAGCGTTTCGAGCAATGGCCGATCCTGCGCACGCTGTTTCTCTGGCTCGTGTTCGTCGCGGCGCTCGGGGCGATCTTTCGCGTCACGCGCTGAGCTGTTCCCATGCGTATTTTTCTCAACGAGCGGATGGACGTGCGACGGCTCAACCGCCGGCGCTTTTTGTTTTTCTCCTCAATCTTCGGCCTGACGAGCCTCGCGACCTGGTTCATGGCGGACCTGCTCTGGCGCGATGGCATCACGGGCGTGGAGCTGGTGCTGCTCGGGCTGTTCGTGATTTTGTTCGCGCACATCGCAGCGGGTTTTTGCACGGCGCTGGTGGGGTTTTACGTGATCAACCGCGGCGGCGACAGCGCGCGCATCACGACCAGCGTGGCTCTCGACCAGGATCCGCCGCTGGCCTCGACGGCGATCATCATGCCGGTCTTCAACGAGGATGTGAGCCGCGTGTTCGAGGGCCTGCGCATCATCTACCGCTCGGTGCAGGAGACGAAAAAGCTGGAGCATTTCGATTTCTTTATCCTCAGCGATTCGAACCGCCCGAACCAATGGATCCAGGAAGAACTCGCGTGGGTCGAGCTGTGCAAGCAGGTCGGCGGCTTCGGGCGGATTTTCTACCGCAAACGGCGCCAGCAAATTAACAAGAAGGCCGGCAACGTGGCCGACTTCCTCCGGCGCTGGGGGAAAAACTACCGCTACATGGTCGTGCTCGACGCCGATTCGATCATGACCGGCCGCGCGCTCGTGCAGCTGGTGGCGATGATGGAAAAAAATCCGCAGGCCGGCATCATCCAGACCGCGCCGCGCATCGTCCACGGGGAGACGCTCTACGCTCGGCTCCAGTCGTTCGCGAACCGGCTTTACAGCCCGCTGTTTCTCGCGGGCCTGAACTACTGGCAGCAGCACGATGGCAACTACTGGGGGCACAACGCGATCATCCGCGTGCAGCCGTTTATCGACCACTGTGCGCTGCCCGACCTGCCGGGCAGCGAGCCGTTCGGCGGACGCATCCTCTCGCACGATTTCGTCGAGGCGGCGCTGATGCGACGCGCGGGTTGGACAGTTTGGCTCGCCGGGGAAATCGAAGGCACCTACGAGGAGGGGCCGCCCACGCTGATCGACAGCGCGAAGCGCGACCGTCGCTGGTGCCAGGGGAACATGCAGCACGCGTGGTTGCTCACGGCGAAAGGATTTCGCCCGGCGAATCGGTTTCATCTGTTCATGGGCGTGATGGCCTACGGATCGTCGCTGCTGTGGCTGGTGTTTCTTTTGCTCAGCACGATTCACGTCTTCGGTTTGCTGGAGCAACCGGTCGGCGCGGGTGGAATTCGCCCGGAGGATTTCACCTCGATTTTCGGCTACGTGCTGGAAGTGCCGGAAGCACTGACGCTGTTCGTGTTCACGATGCTGCTGCTGTTTCTGCCGAAGATCGTGAGCATCGTCGCGATGCTCGGCCGGGCCCACGAAGTCGCGCGGTTCGGGGGACGCGGCCGGGTGGTGCTCAGCGCGCTCGCGGAGATGTCGCTCTCCACGTTGCTCGCGCCGGTGAACATGATCTTCAACGCGAAATTCGTGCTCTTCACCCTGCTCGGGCAAGGCGTGGGCTGGATCACGCAGCAGCGGGGCGGAGACGAGGACGGGACCGACTGGCGCGAGGCGATTCTCACGCACGGAGGGCAGACCGCGTTCGGCGTGGTGTGGGGAGTCTCGTCGTTTATTTTGCTGCCGGCATTTTTCTGGTGGCTGAGCCCGGTGATCGCGGGGCTGGTGCTCTCGATTCCGATTTCGATTTTCCTGAGCAAGGCCAGCTTCGGCCGGCGCGCGCGCGAGCTGGGGATTTTTCTCACCCCGGAGGAGACGCACCCGCCGTATGAGTTGAAACGGCTCCGGCAAAATCTCGCGGAGTGTTACCGGCACCTGCCGCCCTTCGAGCCGCTACGCGCCGACTACGGACTGATGCAGGCGGTGCTCGATCCCTACATCAACGCCATGCACGTCGGCCTGCTGCGGCAGCGCCGGGCGAGCGAGGAAGCGCGGGAGTGGTTTGCGCAATTGCGGCAACGGTTGCTGCGCGAGGGCCCGGAGCATCTGTCCACCAAGGAAAAAATGGCGCTGCTGCTCGACGCCGATTCGATGATTTGGCTGCACCGCGAGCTTTGGAGCAGCCCCGCCGGGGAAGTCGCCCAATGGTGGCGGCTGGCGATCCGCCAATACAACGTGCTCACGGCGGCGCCGACGACCGCACTGTATCGCTGATTCGGTGGATGGAGGTAGGGCGGGTTATCCTTAACCCGCCGCTGCGACTCGGCCTGCCTATGATACTGAGCACAACCGGCGCGTTAGGGATAACGCGCTCTACCTTGGAGCTCAGGCTGGCTGGAGGAGTTTCTGCAGCTCGACCTGTAGAC
>JANYBX010000551.1 GCA_025360615.1 Opitutia bacterium | reverse complement strand
CGCGTTATCCCTAACGCGCCGGTTCGAGTTAAGCCGACCTCACATGCGGACGGAGCGAACGGCGCGTTAGGGATAACGCGCCCTACCTCGGGAAAAAACACTTCTGTTTTCATCTTCAAAAACAAATCCACGACGCCGGGTCCGGCCCCGCAAAACCAAGCGTGCCGCGCAACCGCCACGCGACGACCATCGCCGCAGCGAGCGCAAGCGTCTGCCGCCCGCGGTCCATCGCCACGGGTGAAAGTTTTCCTCCCAGCCACTGGAAATTCGACTGGACGAGCCAAAGTAGCGGCACCGTGCCGAGGCCGAACGCCAGCATGAACTCCACGCCGCGCAACGCCGAGCCCGAGAGCAACGCCAGCGTGATGAGAAAGTAGAGCGGCCCGCACGGCAGCAGCGGCGTGGCGAAGCCGAGCGCCGCCGCGGCTTGCACGCGAGAGCGGCCACGCAACCCGTTTTTTAAGCGAAAGAGCAGCCGGCCCAATACCCCGAATTTCGGCAGTCGCCGATCCCAGCGAAACGCGATGGCCACAAATAAAACGACGGTGAACCACGGCAGCCACCGCAGCGCCGACTGCGAGAACCACGAGAGCGGTGCTTGCCCGAGCCCGCCGGCGAGCGCACCGAGCAACGCATAGGCGGTGAGCCGCGAGACGTGGTAGGTCGTGCTGATCGTGTCCGCGTGGGCGGGATCTTCCGTGCGCGGCATCAGCGAGCACGCCAGCGGTCCACACATGCCGGCGCAGTGCAGGCTCGTGACGAGGCCCGCGACAAACGCGGCGGCGGGAGAGTTGATGGCGGCGAGTTCCATGAGGAATTGAGGTGGGGCGCATTATCTTTAACGCGTCGGTTGGGCGTGGCCGATTCGAGCACGGAGCCGAAGCGGCGGGTTAGGGATAACCCGCCCTACCTTCCACCTCCCGATGTCGCGAGCGGCACCTCGGCGACCCGATGCTTCGACGCGTAGGTGATCCACGCCGTCCACACGGCGATTTGCAGCACGCAGGCGGCGACGCACCAGAGCCAGAGACGAGACGGTCTATTTTTTTCGTTCACGTTTTTCCTCCTCTTCCTCGCGCAGCAGGCGCGCTTCGGGGCCGAGGAACTCGAGCGTGCTCTCCAAGTGAAACTTTCCGCTTTCGTCCTGCACGCGCACCTCGAACTCGAACGGGCCGCTGTAAAGCGCGCGTGACAATTGCAGCACGAGGGGCTGCACGATTTCGCCGAGCGCGGGGACTTCGACCATCGTCGTCAGGCCGGTTTGGCGAAGTTCCGCAGGAGCGTGATTCACATGCAGCCAGAAGCGCGCGGGCTGGTTTCGCTTGTTGAGCATTCGGACGAGAAACTGATTGCGCACAAAATCAGCGCTGACGATGTAGGGCGCTCCGGTGATGCGCGTGATCCCGAGATTCGCCGGCCGCACGGTGGACAGCGCCCACGTCGCGACGCTCGCGCCGACGAGCAACAGCGCACCGTACAGAAACGTGCGCGGGCGCAGCCAACGCGTGGGGTTGCCGGCAAAGGCAGTTTGCGAGTCGTAGCGGATCAGGCCGGTCGGCCGTTTGAGCCGCGTCATCACATCGTCGCACGCATCGATACACGCGGTGCAGCCGACGCACTCCATCTGGAGACCTTGGCGGATGTCGATGCCGGTGGGGCAGACATTGACGCAGCGATTGCAGGCGACGCAGTCGCCGAAATCAGAAGCCAGAGGCCGGATGCCAGAGGGCCGTGAATCCTCCGAGGATGCCTGTGCGGTTGCCGTGGGCTGGCTCTCTGGTTTCTGGCTGCTGGCCTCTGATCGCAATTTGCCGCGCGGCTCGCCGCGCTTCACGTCGTAGCCGATCACGAGCGAGTGGTCGTCGATGAGCGCCGACTGGATGCGGCCGTAGGGGCAGATGACGATGCAGAGCTGCTCGCGAAACCACGCGAAATTAAAATAGAGCCCGCCGGTGTAGATGGCGACAAAGGCAAACATGCTCCAATGCTCCGCCGGCGCCGCGCGCACCATCGCCCACACCGCCGGCAGCGAAACGAAATACGCGAGGAACAGATGCGTGATCACGGCCGAGACGAGCACGTAGAGCGTGTGCTTGAGCGCGCGCTTGAAGAACTTTCCGGCGCTGAACGGCGCGGCGGCGAGCGCGCGGCGTTTCACGGCATCACCGTCGATCCAGCGCTCGATCCGGCGGTAAACGTGATCGAGGAAAACGGTGTGCGGGCACGCCCAGCCGCACCAGATGCGGCCGAGGAGCGCGGTGATGAAGAAGAGCGTGAACCCCACGCCCGTGATGAGAAAAAACATCAGCCACAGGTCCTGCGCGGCGAGCGTGAAGCCGAAGAGATGAAAGCGCCGCTCAGTGACATCAAGGAAGACGGCCGGGTAGCCGTTGATTTTAATCCACGGGAGCGAGAGGTAGAAAAAAATCAGGACGGCGGCCGACCACTGCCGCGCGCGCGTGAAACGGCCGTGCGTGTCCGCCGGAAAAAGGAACGCGCGGGAGCCGTCGTCACGGATCGTGGTGACGGAGTCGCGGTTCGGGAGCGGAGCGACGGGAGCGGGCATGGGCGAAGTGAGGGCGGGTCAAAGACCCCGCCCTACTTGGGCGGCGGGGGAATCCACGCGGCTTGGACTTCGATGGGTTCGCCCTCGGTGTGGTAGCTGAGAATGTAGGCGGTGACTTCGGCGGCTTTCTTCGCGCCGATCACGGGGCCCCACGGCGGCATGCCTTTTGCGAGCACGCCTTTGTCCACGGTGGCGTAGATTTCGGCGGGCTTGCCGCCGTGAATCCAGAGGCGGTCCACGAGATTCGGGCCGATGGCTCCGGTGAGTTTGTCGGTGTGGCAGCTCGCGCAGGTGGTGTTAAAAGTCGCGCGACCCGCTTCGACGAAGATGGGGTTTTGGCTCATTTTCCAGAGGCTGGCGTCGTCCGTGGTGGGCGCGGAGGCGAGGCGCGTGGCTTCGATTTTGGCCATGGCCTGGACGACTTCCTGCGCCCCGTCGGGCGCGGCGCGGAGCCACTCGTAGTAGCCCCAGTAGCCCACTGCGTAGACAATGGCGCCGTAGAGCGTCATCAGCCACCAGTTCGGGAGGCGTTTGTCGTATTCCTGGATGCCGTCGAAGACGTGCGGGCGGAGCGTGTCTTCGTCGTCAGGTGGCGGGAGCGGATTCATGGCGGGCAGCGGGTGTGGGCGTGGCGAAGGGAAGATTTTCAAAACGCTCGAGCTGCGGGCGCTTCATGCGGAGCGCGCGCCAGCTGATCGAAACGTAGATCGAGACCGCGGTGATGAAGGCCGTGACGGTGAACATCGCGGCGGAGTCTTCGAGGAGGAGGCGTTTGAACATGGGAGGGGGGCGGAATAAAAGTAGCGGGTAGTTAGTAGGCTCGGAGACGCTGAAGCGCGGGTAAGAGGAGGTGCCGTGCAGTGGTTCGACATGCTCGCTACCCACTACTCGCTACCCGCTACTTTAGGTCTGCCCTGCACGGTCTCGTAGCTTCCGAGGTGCTGGAGGTAGGCGATGAGCGCGACGATCTCCTTGTCCGGGGCGACGTAGGCACCGGCGGTGCGCAGCTCCTGCGAAATCCCCCTAGCCTGATCGGCGACGCGCGTGGCGATTTGCTCAGGCGTCCAATTCGGATACGGGACGCCGAGCGTGCGTTGCACGTCGAGCTTCACGGGCAGCGTCGCGGTATCGAGCGCGTTCGCGATCAGCCACGGGTAGGTCGGCATGTTGGAACCCGGGTTCATCCGCGGATCCTCGAGGTGGCGGAGATGCCAGACGTTCGTATATTTTCCACCGACGCGCGCGAGGTCCGGGCCGGTGCGCTTCGAGCCCCATTGGAACGGATGATCGTAGATCGATTCGCCGAGGCGCGAATAGTCGCCGTAGCGGAGCACGTCGGGGACG